>CAYOFS010000001.1:0-49876 GCA_964403095.1 uncultured Flavobacteriaceae bacterium
TTGCTAAAAATTTTTTCATTTTTTCTTTTGTGTTTAGTTAATATTATTTCTTAATAGGTCAAAGTTACAAAAAAAAAATAAACCAAAAAAGACCATAAAACTTGATCGTTTTATAGTCTTTTTAATTTTCTACAATTATAATTGTACTTATTTAGAAGTTTACAACATAAGAAATAGTAAATTTATTATTCAAATCATTAGAACTCACATAGTTTGGAGTTGACAAATACCTGTTTCTATCTTGATATGACGTTTGATTAAAAGCAAAATCTAAATTAGAATATTCTCCTGTTTTAAAACCGAAACCTAAAGAATAACCCTTAATATTTTCTGTAACATTTTTATAGGGACTGTTTTCAAAGTGATAACCAGCCCTTAAACTTACATATTTAAGTCGATATTCTCCACCAACATTTATTGATGATACAGCCTCATAATTATTTTTTATTTGTTCATTATAATTAAAACCTGTCTCAAATTCATTTGAAGGACTTAATTTAGCTTTACCATAATCCTTATAACTATAATCTAAACTAATCAAACCTTCTTTACCAAAAACATAAGCAATACTAGCTGTAGCTTTACCTGGCGCACTTAATCTATATTCAAAAGCACTATCAATATTTTCTGGTTGCGTTACATTTGCATTACTAAGATCAACTGATGTGTTTTCGCTAAACTCTTCCGTTAAACTGTACCATGTTGGTGTTTGATATGAAAGACCTAACCTTAATTTTTGAACAGGAATTGCAATTAACCCTAAATTAAAAGCAACACCTTGACCATACACATCTAGCCTCTGATTCAAACTTGCATCAAATGTATTTCCATTCAAGTCTTCACTACTTTCAGTTACAGTCATTTCTTGAGCATAATCAATTGAATTACTAATAACTGATACTCCAAAATAAGTACTTTTATTAAATTTTGTAGCTACAGTGAAATTTGTTTTATACTTATTACCAATGGTATAATTACTCATTTTTTGCGATGCTACATTATCATATAAATCAGCTAAAGGATCTGGATTCAAGAAGAAACTTTCATTAGAAATATTCGTATTTCCTGACAGAGAAATTAAATCATCAAAATCATTTGAAACTGCTGTATTTACACTAAATGTAAACTTACTCCAATTATCATTACCATTTTCAAAAACGATTAATCCGCCCGCTTGTGCAAAACCAAAATCATTAATTCTATCAGATGAGGACAAATTATAATATGTATCATTATTGCGCTTTGAATTTGCATCTAATGAAAAAGAAAGTGTATTGTATTTGTAAATTGCCATTCCTGCAGGATTAATTCCAGCAGCCGACAAATCTCCTCCAAGCGCACCAAAAGCACCGCTCATAGATAAAAATCTAGCTGTTCCATTTAACTTCTCTTGCGAGAATAATAATGCCGTTTCATCATAATCTTTTACTTGCGAAAAAGCACTTGTACTTATTGTAATAATTGCTATAAAGCTTATTATATTTTTAATCATTTTTATTGTTTTAAGACGTATTTATACAAACATCAATACTAATTTGATATTCTGTTTTCTATTTTATAAGTTTTTTTATCTTCTAGAACTTCTACTAGATCTTGATGAAGAACTTCCTCTTGAAGAACTTCCTCTTGAAGAACTTTGAGAAGAGGATCTTGGCGAATAGCTTCTTGTAGATTTCACGCTTCTATTAACTCGAGGTGCTTTGCCCCTTGTACTTCTAACAGATCTTACTCGTTTAGTAGTCCTAGGCGTTGTACTTCTGACAGATCTTGTACTTCTGGTAGTTCTAGGGTTTGTATTTCTAATAGTTCTTGTACTTCTGGTATTCGCATTTCTAGTCGCTCTGGCACTTCTTGCTGAATTTCTTACAGCACTCGATGGTCTTGCTGATGGTCTTGCATTATAAGCTTGATGTCTCCTAGCATTTCTTCTTCCATACGCATAATCATTATAGCCTCTATAATTATTCCAACCCCAAGAATTATTCCAACCCCAAGAATTATTCCAACCCCAATAATTGTTATAGCCCCAAGGATTGTTCCAACCCCAATAATTATTACAGCCCCAAGGATTATTCCAACCTATATGCCAATTATTAAATCTATTCCAATTATTAAACCCTCCATAATTATATACGTTAACGGTAACTTCATCAGAATCTTCCCAAGCACTATTAGCATAATCAAAATCACCTGCTTCTCTTTCTAAAGTCTCCTCATCAACATCAGATGAATAATTATCTATGTCTGTAAAAGTTTCTTTATCTTCAATTTGAAGTTTATTTGATTTTTTTTGAAAATATTTTTCATATCTAGTAGATTTATCAGTAGATGATTTTACAACAACAGCTTCTTCATCTAAATTATATATGCCATCACTATCTTGAGATGTGCTTTTTATTGTACCGCAAGAAGTTGCAAACAAAGCAATAAAACCTAAAAATAAAAAGGCTTTTGCTGATAAGAGGTTAAAATTTTTCATAATCGTATGGTATTTATGGTTTAAAGTTACAAAAATATTTTAGTTTTGCAACATTATTATTACTGATATTTTAGTAACAAATTTTATGCCAAATATAGGAAATGAGCAAAAAACTAACAAAAAGAAGTGAAGATTATTCAAAATGGTATAACGAATTGGTTGTAAAAGCTGATTTAGCCGAAAACTCAGCCGTCAGAGGCATGATGGTAATCAAGCCTTATGGCTATGCTATTTGGGAAAAAATGCAAGCAGAATTAGACCGAATGTTTAAAGAAACAGGACATCAAAATGCCTATTTCCCCCTTCTTGTACCTAAAAGCTTATTTGAAGCTGAAGAAAAAAACGCGAAAGGATTTGCAAAAGAATGTGCAATTGTAACACATTACAGACTAGAAAATGACCCTGACAATGAAGGAAAACTACGTGTTGACCCTAAAGCAAAACTAGAAGAAGAGCTTATTGTTAGACCAACTTCCGAAGCCATTATATGGAAAACATATAAAGGTTGGATCCAATCATATAGAGATTTACCTTTACTAATTAACCAATGGGCAAATGTTGTTCGTTGGGAAATGAGAACTCGTTTATTTTTACGTACAACAGAGTTTTTATGGCAAGAAGGTCATACTGCACATGCCACCAGAGAAGAAGCGTTAATTGAAGCAAAACAAATGCACGCCATTTACGCTACTTTTCTAAAGGATTTTATGGCAATACCTGTAATTAAAGGTGAAAAAACAGAAAACGAACGCTTTGCTGGAGCAATTAGCACTTTCACCATTGAAGCTTTAATGCAAGATGGAAAAGCCTTACAAGCAGGAACTTCGCATTTTTTAGGACAAAATTTTGCAGAAGCATTTGATGTTAAATTTACCACAAAAGAAGGCAAACAAGAATATGTATGGGCGACCTCTTGGGGCGTTACAACACGTTTAATTGGCGCTTTAGTAATGACCCATTCTGACGATAACGGACTTGTTCTACCTCCAAACTTAGCTCCAATTCAAGTTGTTATAATTCCTATTTTTAGAAATGACGAGCAATTAGAAGCAATATCAATAGTTGCAAATAAAATTACCGAAGAATTAAAAAATAAAGGCATTTCAGTTAAATTTGACAATAGAACCACGCACAAGCCTGGTTTTAAATTTGCCGATTACGAATTAAAAGGAGTACCTTTACGCATAGCTATTGGTCCACGAGATTTAGAAAACAATACCGTAGAATTAGCGAGAAGAGATACCCTAACAAAAGAATTTGTAAAGCAAAAAGAACTTACATCTAAAATAACTAATTTATTAGAAGAAATTCAAACTGACTTATACACTAAAGCATTAAATTTCAGGGACAATCATATTACAAAAGTAGATTCTTTTGAAGAGTTTAAAGAGGTTTTAGAAAACAAAGGCGGCTTTATATCTGCTCACTGGGACGGAACTATCGAAACAGAGAAGAAAATCAAAACATTAACCAAAGCTTCTATTAGGTGTATTGCCTTAGATGCTGACAATGAGGGAGGTAAGTGTATTCTAACAGGGAACAAATCATCAAGAAGGGTTTTATTTGCAAAAGCTTATTAATTTTATAATAAAAAACTTGCAGATTTAATAATTAGCATTATATTTGCACTCGATTTTGAAACAATATATTATGGCCCGTTCGTCTATCGGTTAGGACCTCAGGTTTTCATCCTGGAAAGAGGGGTTCGATTCCCCTACGGGCTACAATTTTAATAAAAAAAATACTATCATGGCAAATCACAAGTCAGCAATTAAGAGAATTAGAAGTAACAACGCTAAAAGGTTACGTAATAAATTACAACACAAAAGTACACGTAATGCAATTCGTGACTTACGTACTGAAACTGATAAAAAAGCAGCAGAAGGTCGTTTAGTTGGTGTTATCTCTATGCTTGATAAATTAGCTAAAAATAATATTATTCATCAAAATAAAGCAGGAAACTTAAAATCTAAGTTAACCAGAATGGTTGCTGCTATTTAGATATAATTTATTATTTTATTACACTTACAAAAACAGTTTTTTTATTATCAAAAGACTCAAATTATCATAATTGAATATTTAAAAAATTATTCACTTTCCTTTTCTCTAAAAAATAACTCCACAATTATTTTTAAAAAACCTAGTCCAATTATCTTAACCCGTATTATTCACTGCTTTTTCGTGATGAAAAACAAAAAAATATTTTAAATTCATTTAGCGTATTTTGAAATTAAATCGGCATTACTAATTTATTGTATAAATAGTAACGCTGAGAAGTTTTTAAATACTAAATATCATAATAAATTCTATTTTCTTGAATTAAAGTCCTATATAGTGTTATTTTTTTACTTATTTTTGACACTGAAAAAAAAAAGTTAAAAAAATGATTGAATTTGAACCTTCTATGAGAGATAATGAAGTTATATTAGACTCTCGTAAAGTTATCATGTCAAAAACTAACCACAAAGGTATTATAGAATTTTGCAACGAGTATTTCATTAACATTTCTGGCTTTAGTGAAGAAGAATTAATAGGTAAAGCCCATAATATTATAAGGCATCCTGATATGCCTAAAGTTATTTTTAAAATTATGTGGGAAAAACTACATAAAGGAGAAAGTCTTTATGCTATTGTAAAAAACTTAACTAAAGACGGAAGGTACTATTGGGTTGTTACAAAATTTGAAACTACTTTTGATGATGATGGAAAAATTATATCACACTACGCTAGAAGAAAAGCTATACCTCAAAAAGTAAAAGAAACCGTAGCACCTATCTATAAAATAATTATTGATATTGAAAAACATGATACAAAACTAGCCGAAGAGACCTTTTTCGGAATACTTAAAGATTTTAACCTCACTTATGATGAGCTATTTTTAGAGATGTCAGGAATGAGTAAACAGGAAGTTGATAATTATTTTTTATCTAAGAACATGAATATTAACACACAGTCTGAAAATATTCTTTCAGAAATAGATGGTAATGACGCAATAGATAATACAGAAAATATCAAAGATATAATAAACGATTTACAACAAGAAATACAGAACTTCAAAAAAGAAAAAACCAATACCAATACACAAACTACAAAAATCAATTCTGGTTTTTTAGGTGGTTTTCCTGAATTAAATGAGCTAAAGTCGCTATTAAAAAATAAAGCCTAGTCATACCAATTCAACATCAAAATACGCTATAAATTATTTATCTTTTCACGTTTTCCTGCATTTCAAATTTATTTAGAGTCTTTTGAAATAGAATTGGGGTCAGTATTACGTTGCCTTTTTGCCTCAAAAATAATAATCGATGCGGAAACAGATACATTTAAGGAGTCTATTTCCCCTTCCATTGGAATAATTATTTTTTTAGTTGAATTTAACCATGCATTGCTTAGACCTGTAGCCTCTGTTCCAACAATAATAGCTGATGGTTTTTTATAATCTTGTTTTAAGTAATTTTCCGATTCATTATGTAAAGCGGCTGCAAAGCCTTGAATGTTATTTTCTTTTAAAAACCCCATAATCTCTTCTGTACTACCAATTCCAATTTTATTTGTAAATAAGCAACCAACACTCGACCTAATAATATTTGGATTAAACATATCCGTTAAAGGATTTGCTATTAAAACAGCATCAATATTTGCGGCATCGGCAGTCCTAAGTAACGCTCCTATATTTCCTGGTTTTTCTGGCGCTTCGGCAATTAATAATAATGGATTTTTATTTCTAAATTTAATATTGGATAGTAAAAATTGCTTTGTTTCTATTACAGCAACAATACCTTCTGTCGTGCCTCTAAAAGCAATTTTTTGATATATTTCTTTTGATATTTCTATAATTTCAACTTGTGCATCATTAATTATGTCATTCACTTGTTCAAGAGATATTAATTCCTCAAAATATAAAATTGTTTCAAAATTATAATTTCCTTTTTTAGCCAAAGTTAGTTCCCGAACACCTTCCAAAACAAATAAACCTTGCTTTTTTCGTGCCTTAGATTTATCCTTTAATAAAAGAATGTTTTTGATTAAGGGATTTTGAACACTTGAAATATATTTTAACATATTATCAGTTTAAAATATTGAAACCTATATTTTACTATCAATTAAAGCAAGCATTTCTTTTTCTGAATTAACTGCTTTTTCAAAAACCTTTTTTGATCGTTGTAAAATATCATCAGCGAAAGTTTTATCTTTAATATCTTTAGCATTAATACGCACATTGAAATACGCACCATGAACAGCTGTTTTTGCACATAAAGCACCAACACCAGCATCGGATAATGAATTTAAAATTCCATCTTTTGCCATTGCCAACATTACTTCCATTGATTGTTGTGCCGTTTCCATAACCATAAATGGCACTTCGGTTGCATATTTTGTTGCGTCTTCAATAGCCTTGGCTCTTAATTGCTTCTCCTTATCGGTTTCTTTAGGCATTCTAAAACCATCTATAATTTTGTTAAATGCATTCGTATCCTCATCAACCAAAGTCAGTAATTTATCTTTATATGTCTGTCCTTTTTCTGCCCATTTAGAAAATTCTTCCCAACGGTTATCCCAACCTCTCTTATGCGCAGATAAATTGGCAACCATTGTACCTAAAGCAACACCAAGTGCTCCTACATAAGCGGATATACTTCCGCCACCTGGAGCCATTGACTCTCCTGCTGTTTCTTCAGCAAAATTAGTTAAAGATAAATCTATTAATTCTTTTTTTGATTTATCTTTAAGTACATATTCAATTATTTTTTCTTGCGGATTAAAAGGTTTTAAATCATCTAAACCCAACGATTTTATAGCAATTTTAATTTTTTCTTTATGCGAAATCCCTAAAGATCTTTCTTGACGCTTTAGATAGAAATCTCCTGCATCAAGCATAGCTTGTAACGGAATTAAACCTATTAGTTCTGAACCTGTAACACGCAAACCTCTTTCTTGAGCTGCTTTACAAGTTTCATCAAATGCTTCATGTACTGAGGTTATACTAATATTAGTAAGGTTATACGAAATTTGTGCAATTCCATACTCTTCAATAAACCAACCGATACCTTTTACGGCTTTTAATTTTCCTGGAACTCTTACAACATTCCCGTCTGCATCTAATATTTTTTTACCTGTTGTTTTTCCGTTTTCGGTTTTTGCTCTCCCGTTTTCACGAATATCAAAGGCAATTGCATTTGCTCTTCTTGTTGATGTAGAGTTCAAATTGACATTATAAGCGATTAAAAAATCTCTTGCCGAAATAGCTGTTGCTCCAGTTTTTTCAACTGATTTATTAAATTCAGCAGGTCCAAAATCTGGTTTCCAAGAAGGATCTATTAATTTCTTTTTTAATCCCTCATATTCTCCTGACCTACAATTAGCTAAATTTATACGTTTTTTTTCTGTAGCTGCATTTTCATAAAGGTAAACTGGAATTCCCAGCTCACTTCCCACTCTTTCACCTAATTTATGTGCATACTTTGCTGTTTCTTCAATATTAATACCTGAAATTGGTACTAAAGGACAAACATCGGTTGCTCCAAAGCGAGGATGTGCTCCTTTTTGCTTATTCATATCAATCAATTCTGACGCTTTTTTGATTAACAAAAAAGCAGCTTCAATTACTTTATCGGGTTCTCCTACAAACGTAATAACTGTCCGATTTGTAGCTGCTCCTGGATCAATATCTAGTAATTTTACTCCATCTACAGTTTCTACAATATTAGCAATGCTATTTATTTTATCTAAATCACGACCTTCACTAATATTTGGCACACATTCTATGAGTTGCTTTTGCATTTTATTTCGGTTTTAAATTACAGATTTCAAAGTTATTAAATTAATTTTAAAAATGAAGTGCATTTTTATTAATAAAAAAAAGCCTTGAAATTATATTAGTTTCAAGGCTTTTTTTTATTAATAATTATAGTAAACCTACATCATTCCTGGCATTCCTCCTGGCATTGGTGGAGCCATTGGTACTTCTTTTTTGATATCGACTAAAGCGCATTCTGTTGTTAAAATCATACCTGCAACTGATGCTGCATTTTCTAAAGCAACACGTGTTACTTTTGTTGGGTCAATTATCCCTGCTTTAAACATACTAACATATTCATCTGTTTTAGCATTAAAGCCAAAATCTTTTTCACCTTCAATAATTTTATTGATTACTACAGAACCTTCTCCTCCAGCATTTTCAACTATTGTTCTTAAAGGCGCTTCAATAGCTCTAGCTATAATTTGCACACCTGTAACCTCATCTAAATTATCGGTTGTAATTTTTTCGAGAACTGATTTCGCTCTTACTAAAGCAACTCCTCCACCAGCAACAATACCTTCTTCAACGGCTGCTCTTGTAGCATGTAGCGCATCTTCTACTCTATCTTTTTTCTCTTTCATTTCCACTTCGCTCGCTGCTCCTACATATAAAACTGCAACTCCACCAGCTAATTTAGCCAAACGTTCTTGTAATTTTTCTTTATCATATTCAGATGTAGTTGTTTCAATTTGCGCTTTTATTTGACCAACTCTTCCTTTAATATTAGTTCCATTACCTGCTCCATTAACTACAATTGTATCATCTTTAGTTATTTCAACTCTCTCACAAGTTCCTAACATGTCAATAGTTGTATTTTCTAAAGTAAAACCTCTATCTTCCGAAATAACAGTTCCTCCAGTTAAAATAGCAATATCTTCTAACATTTCTTTACGTCTATCACCAAATCCAGGTGCTTTTACTGCTGCTATTTTTAATGCGCCTCTTAATTTATTAACTACCAATGTTGCTAATGCTTCTCCATCAACATCTTCTGCTATAATTAATAATGGTCTTCCTGATTTTGCAACTGGTTCTAGTATTGGAAGAATATCGCTCATAGTTGAAATCTTTTTATCTACAATTAAGATAAAAGGATTTTCTAAATCCGTTTTCATTTTCTCTGTATCCGTTACAAAATATGGAGACAAATAACCTCTATCGAACTGCATACCTTCAACTATTTCAACATAAGTTTCCATTCCTTTTGCTTCTTCAATAGTAATAACACCTTCTTTACCTACTTTATTAAAAGCTTTTGCAATTAAATCTCCAACTGAACTATCATTATTAGCCGATATTGTTGCTACTTGCTTAATTTTATCCCCTTTTTCAACAGATTGTGATTGCCTATGTAAATCTTTTACTATTGCTGCTGTTGCTTTATCAATTCCTCTTTTTAAGTCTAACGGATTTGCTCCTGCTGCTACATTTTTTAACCCTTCTTTTACAATTGCTTGTGCTAATACAGTTGCAGTTGTTGTTCCATCACCAGCTAAATCATTTGTTTTTGAGGCAACTTCTTTAACCATTTGAGCTCCCATATTTTCTAAAGGGTCTTCTAACTCTATTTCTTTTGCTACGCTAACACCATCTTTTGTTACTTGTGGCGCTCCAAATGATTTACCTATTACTACGTTTCTTCCCTTTGGACCTAGTGTTACTTTAACTGCATTTGCTAATGCATCTACTCCACGTTTTAATCCATCACGTGCATCTATATCAAATTTTATATCTTTTGCCATTTTTTATCTATTTTAATTGTTGATTTATTTAATTGTTGACTAGTTAAATTTATTACGAAAATTTCTAAATAATTGCTAAAATATCACTTTCACGCATAATTAAATAATCTCCTCCGTTTAACCTCAACTCTGTACCTGAAAACTTACCATACAATACTTTATCTCCTATTTTAACGGTTGTAGGCTCATCTTTTGTCCCTTTACCAACAGCAATCACTTCTCCATATTGTGGTTTTTCTTTAGCTGAATCTGGTATATATAAACCTGATGCTGTTTGGGTTTCAGCTGCTACTGGCTTGATTACTACTCTATCGGATAATGGTCTAATATTTACTTTATTCATTATAATATATTTTAAGTTATTTCTATGAATTGATAATCGAAAAGCATGCCATTTAATATTTTCTAATTATATGACATGTTTTAAGAACCAAAAAATGCCAACCTGTCATAAACAGTGTTGGCATTAATTAAATAATTGAAATTTTCAATTATTTATTTTCATCAGTTGAAACTGGAGCATCACTAATTGGTGCTGCTGCTTCTTCTGCTTTCTTTTCTATTTTAACATTACTAATAGTTTCTGTTAAATTTGTATCTGAATTAGTAGTGTTTCTAGGAATTGCAAAATTAGACAGCAAAATTAATGCTACCAAAAAAATTGCCAAAGTCCATGTTGCTGTATCTAAAAACTTATTAGTGCTTTGAACTCCTCCTAACTGAGAACCACCGCCTCCAAAACTAGCGCTTAATCCTCCGCCTTTTGGGTTTTGAACCATTATTATTAAGATTAGCAAAAGTGCTACTATTACAATTAAGATTAAAAATATTGTGTAACTCATGATTTATGTTTTTGTAAAAATTTTATTGCGTTTATTCTGTCTGCAAAGAAACTACTTTTTTTTGGATATTTCAAACTTAATATTTTAAAAGCTGAAATTGCTTTGTCATATTTTTTTTGCTCCAGATAAACTCGTGCTAAAGTTTCGGTCATGATGCTTACATTTTCAACGACACTTTCTCTTGCAACATCACTAATTTCTTGTGTTTTAGATACTTCTATTTTCGGTTTATTAGCGATAAAAGTCTTTATTAAATCTACTTGTTTTTTAAGTTTTGATTTATTAATTTTTTTATCTTTTTCACTACTTTTTATACTCTTTACAGCTTCATTATCTCTTAACATTTTCTTTTTTGGAGATAATTCAAGCCATTGATTAAAAGAAAATTCATCATTTTTAGTAAATGTAATTGGTTTCCCTATCTCTAGTTCGTCTTTTTTTTGTGCTAGTTCTTTTTTTAAATCCGTTGCTAAAATTTCTTCTTTAGCTTTATTTATATTATCTAAAAACTCCACTTCTTCTGCTCTTGAAGTTTCAATGATTTTATTTACCGATTTTATTAATCCAACATCTACAACTTCAATATTATTTAATAAATCAATTTCAGCAATTGACTGCTCATCAAAATCTAACACATCTGCTGTAATAAAATCAAATAAAACAGTTCTATTAACAGTATAAGCGGCTACTTTTTTTAAGGTTTTATTATATTTAAAACTGCGTTGTAACTTTAATCCTTTTAAATGCAAAACCTGTGCTGCTTGAAAATAAGGATACTCTTCTAAAATAGTTTCTAAAGAGATAACATCTTCTTTAGAAACTATTTTAGGAGTTAATGATATATTTAAAAACTTTTCTTTATTCATTTTTTAATTCTATTACCTAAATTACTACGGAGTCTTTTACATATTTAAAGGTATTACAAAAGTAATTATAAATTATTTTTTGCTGACTAATTTTCTTATTTTTATATTAAAATAAGCATAAATCAATGTCATTATCGGACTTATTAAATTAAAGAATGCATAAAACACATAATCATACGTAGATACACCTAAGGTTTTAGATTGATATGCTCCACCTGTATTCCAAGGAAACAATATTGATGTTACTGTACCTGCATCTTCTAGTGTTCTACTTAAATTTTCTGGCGCAAGACCTTTATCTTCAAATGCTTTTTGATACATTTTACCTGGTACTACAATAGCTAAATATTGATCCGAAGCTGTTCCATTAAAGAAAATACATGTTGCCGTTGTACTTGCAAATAAACCAAAGGTTGAATTGGCAACTTTTAATAGGCTATCGCTTATTTTTTGTAACGCACCAATTTCTTGCATAATTCCTCCAAAAAACATGGCACATAAAATAAGCCAAATAGTTGATAGCATACCTTTCATTCCGCCAGAAGAAAATAATTCGTTTTGATCTAAAACTTCATTTCCCGATGGTATATATACACTTCCTGTCATGGCGTTCATTACTCCTTTATAAGCCGAACTAAAATTAAACGTATTACTTCCTGCTATTTTCATGACTATTTCTGGTTGAAAAATTACAGCAAAAACTCCTGCTAAAATCGTTCCTACAAATAGCGCAATTAATGGTTTTGCTTTTTTAACTATTAAAAGGATTACTATAATTGGTACAAGGAATAATAATGGTGTTATTTTAAAAGTAGTACTAATACTCAACAATAATATAGATGTATCTTCCATAGAATTATTACTATAATTAAATCCTAAAAATAAAAAAATCACAAAGGTAATCACAAAAGTAGGTATTGTAGTATAGGCCATGTATTTTACATGTGTAAAAACATCGGTTCCTGCCATTGCTGGAGCAAGGTTTGTTGTATCGGACAAAGGCGACATTTTATCGCCAAAATACGCTCCAGAAAGCACTGCTCCTGCTATAACTCCTAGAGGCAAACCCATTGCCTTCCCTATTCCCATAAGCGCTATACCTATTGTAGCTGTCGTTGTCCATGAACTTCCTGTGGCTAAAGAAATTATTGCTGAAATAATTAATGCCGCAACAAGAAAAAATGTAGGATTTAATATTTGTAATCCATAATAAATCATTGTGGGAATTATACCGCTTATCAACCAAGTTCCTGCCAAGGCACCAACCATTAGTAATATAAAAATTGCAGAACCTGTTGATTTTACATTTTCAACCACAGCTTCTAACATATCATCATAAGATATTTTTTTTGAAAAACCGATAATAGCTGCTATAACTCCTGCGAATATCAATGCAAACTGATTTGCTCCTCCAGTAGCATCATCACCATAAACATATACATTATATGCTAATAAAATAACCAAAATCAAAATTGGAAATAAGGATTGTAACAAAGTAATTTTTGAATTTCTACTGCTTTCTGTCATAAAAAATAATTATTGTGTAATGTTAATCAATTTAATTGAATTTTAAAAATTTATTGTTTTATAATAATTAATGATTAAGTACAGAAGTTGAAAATACATTACCTTAAACATACACCAAAAACACAAAGTTTAGTGGATTTTGTAATAAGGTTTAATGGTGCTGAAAATATGGTTTTTAGATGATATATGCAGTTACTCTAAAATCAATTTCAATACAAGTATTTTTACGTTTAATATTGAACAAATGTTAATTTTATTAATTTCCGAATTCTGTATCTAATCGTCTAAATAACCTATTTTTGCATTTTATTAAAATAATGGATTACAAAAAGACAATATTAACTACCGAAGATTTTTATCTAAATGATAAAGGCTATCGTATTTTTACAAAAAAATATCATTTAAAGCGTGGTTATTGTTGTAAAAACGGCTGTAAACATTGCCCTTATAATTACGACAAAAAAACGGATAATTTTATAAAAACTAAGTAATACCAATCTAGACAACTCTTTTTTATGCTTTTTTATCCAACTTTTCGATAAACTTTTTACGTACCTTTGCCAAAAATATTTTTATGTCAAGCTTTGAAGAATTAAACATATCCAAACAACAGTTAAACGCCTTAGACGATTTAGGTTTTAGTACACCAACACCTATTCAAGCGCAATCTTTCCCTGTTATCATGTCTGGTACCGATATGGTTGGTATTGCTCAAACGGGAACTGGTAAAACCTTTGCATATATGTTGCCCGTTATTAGAAGTTTGAAATATTCGGAGCAGTTAAACCCTAGAGTTCTAGTACTTGTTCCTACTAGGGAATTGGTTTTACAAGTTGTTGAAGAAATTGAAAAAATTTGTAAATACACTAATATTAGAGTATTAGGTGTTTATGGAGGAACAAATATCAACACGCAAAAAAAAGCGATTGCAAATGGTCAAGATATTATTGTAGCAACACCTGGTAGATTGTATGACTTATCATTGAGCAAGGCTTTAAAAACATCGGATATTAAAAAAATTATTATTGATGAAGTTGATGTAATGCTTGACTTAGGTTTTAGATTTCAGCTCATGAATATTTTTGAAATAATCCCTCAAAAAAGACAAAATATTATGTTTTCGGCTACTATGACCGATGATGTTGACGCATTAATTTCTGATTATTTTACAGCACCAAAAAAAATATCTATTGCCGTTAGTGGAACACCTTTAGATAATATTTCTCAAACTACTTATGATGTTGAGAATTTTTACACTAAGGCAAATCTCTTAGCTTTTTTATTAAGAGATAAAGATACTTTTAGTAAAGTATTAGTCTTTGTTTCAAACAAACGAAGAGCCGATTTGCTTTTTGAAGTTATAAACGAATTGTATAATGATGAATTATGTTTGATTCATTCTAACAAAACTCAAAATTACAGAATACGTTCTATTAAACAATTTGAACAAGGTGAAAATCGTATTTTAATAGCAACCGATGTAATGGCACGTGGATTAGATATTGCCGAAATTAGTCATGTTATCAATTTTGACACACCTAATTTTCCTGAGAATTACATGCATCGAATTGGAAGAACTGGTAGAGCAAATAATGAAGGTAAGTCTATCTTATTTTCAACCGAACACGAACAACCTTATCGTGAAGCTATTGAAAAATTAATGGATTATCAAATACCTAAAACTATTTTTCCAATTGAAGTTGAAATTTCGGAAAAATTAACACGTGAAGAAAGACCTGAAGAAAAAGAGAGCCATAACCCACATAAAACAACCGAAGGTTTTACTGCTGGAGCCGCTTTTCACGAAAAAAATGAAAAAAATTCTAAAGTGAATTTAGGCGGATCTTACCGAAGAGAAATTGCTAAAAAATATAAAAAACCTAAAACAAAAGGCGATAAAAATTATAACAAACGTAATAAACGTTAATAGTATTAAAAACAACTAAAATTAAACTATCTTTGCAATGAATTTAGTAGGGGAATTTTGTTAAAATCAAAAGCTGTCTCCGCAACTGTAAGTATCGATTTAAGATATAAGCCAGATTACCTTCTATTTTCAAAACAATTTAATAACCGTACTCGGAAGAAGTGCTTTAAATTTCATGAAGAACCTACTTTTTTTATTTATTATAAGCATAAGCTCTTATGCACAAAACGACAGTATTAATTTACTAGACGAAGTTAAATTACATGGTAATTTTTCCAAAAAACTCAATGCTGGTTTTAATATTCAAACTATTACGGATAGTGTTATAAACAGCACTACGCAATCATTAGGTGATCTTTTACAGCAACATGCTAACATTTATTTTAAAGAGCATGGAAATGGCATGGTTAAATCTATTTCTTTTCGAGGATCTGGTGCTTCGCATACTGGTGTTTATTGGAATAGTATTGCAATAAACTCTGCTTTAAATGGTCAAACGGATTTCAACACCTTATCGGCTAATGGTTTTAATCAAGTAGAAATTAGAAAAGGTGCTGGTTCTACTCTATTTGGTTCTGGAGCTATTGGTGGCGCAATAAACTTGAAAGACAATATAACTTTTATTAAAAAAAAACAATTTAGAACTAATATTGGTTTAGCTAGTTATAATACACAAAACCTCTCTTTCCAATCTGTTATTAGTGATAATCAATTTTATATTAAAGTGAATATTGAAGGCGAAAAAGCCGATAATGAATATCCTTTTTTAGATACTGAAATTTATAATGAGAATGCTGCGTATAAAAATTATCAAATAAAATCTGCTTTAGCTTACAAACTAAATCAAAATAATCAAATAAAACTGTTTACTAATTACAGCAATAATTATAGAGAACTTTCAAGAACAATAACTGCTCCAAGTAATAACCTTTATAAAAACACCGATAATAGGCTTTTATTAAATTGGTCAAATACTGGCTTTAAACACAACGCCAATCTTAACCTAGCAATTTTATCTGAAAATTATAAATTCTACTTAGACAAAAACATAGACAATTACTCTAGTGGAGAAACCGATTCGTATTTATTAAAATATGATTTTGACTATTTTCTTAAAAAAAATCAGAATGTAACTATCGGAATTGAAAATAGATTAACCAAAGGTATTGGCTCTAGTATTCAGAAAAAAGAACGTAACATTTTTGAAACATATATACGTTATCATCAAAAAACACTCAACAAACTTACCTACAATGTAAGTTTAAGAAAAGGTTTTTCTAATGTTTATGAAATTCCGTTAATTTATGCTTTAGATGCTCGGCTTGATATTTCTACCAATTTTAATCTAAGAGCAAATCACAGCAGCAACTACAAATTACCTACATTTAATGATCTGTATTGGGAAATTTCTGGTAACGAAGAATTACTTCCTGAAAACAGTATTTCAAGTGAGATTGGCTTTTATTACCAATCTAAAAAACTAAATACAAATATTGCTGCATATCAAATTAAAAATAATAATCTTATACAATGGCAACCCGTTACAAGTACACTTTGGCAGCCAAATAATGTACAATCGGTTACTCAAAAAGGCTTGGAATTTGAAATGGATTATCAGTTTAAAATTAAACAACATCAGTTTAAAACTTTTTTACAATATTCGCTTACAAAAGCAATAGATAACAGTTCAAACAAGCAGCTAATATATGTTCCTGTACGTAAGGCAACTGGTAATTTAAGCTATTTATATAAAGGATTTAACTTCAATTACAATCAGCAATATACAAGTCATGTTTTTACCACAACGACAAATACGCAGTATTTAGAAAAATTTTGGATCTCGAATATTAGACTGAATAAAACTATACTACATAATACAATAAACATTGGTTTTTATATTAACAATTTACTTAACAAAAACTATCAAATTGTTGCATACAGACCAATGCCTAATAGAAATTATAAACTAAACATTAACATTAAATTTTAAACAAAATGAAAAAATTATCACGTATTTTATGGCTTATTATTGTCTCTTTAACATTCGCTTCTTGTGGAGATGACTTACCAATTGACCAACAAGAAACAGGCGATTTTACCAATGGTTATTTTGTAACTAATGAAGGTCCTTTTGGAACTGGAACTGGCACAATTACCTTTATTAACGATAACGAAACTATTGTCCAAAACGCATATAAAACAGTAAATAATGAAGATTTAGGAAACATTGTTAATTCAATGACTATCCATAATAACACTGTTTTTATTGTTGTAAACAATTCACATAAAGTGGTTGTTGCCAGTCGTCATTCAATGGAAAAAATCACCATTATTGAAGGTGATGATATTAAGAACCCTAGAAACTTAGTTGTTGTTGGGGATAAAGCCTATGTTTCCAATTGGGGAAATGCCTCAGTTGCAACTGATGATTTTATTACTGTAATAGATTTAACTGACAATACAGTATCATCAACAATTCCTGTTGGGCAAGGTCCTGAAGATATGTTAGTTGTAGGTAGTAAAATTTATGTAAATCTACAAGGTGGTTACTCTCAAAATAATAAAGTGGCAGTGATTGATACTACAACCGATACAGTGAGTTCAACAATTATAGTTGGCGATGCTCCAAACTCATTGGTAAAAGATAATGATGGAGCTATTTGGGTTTTATGCGGCGGAAACCCTACTCCTTGGACAGGTGCTACATTTGTAGAAACTAATGGTAAACTAATCAAAATTGTTAATGATGCAGTTGATCTAACTTTAGATTTCGGATTAAATCATCCTAAGCATTTAACTATTAATGATACCAATTTAATGTACAATTTAAACGGACAAGTATATGCTACAGCTAACACTGCAACTGATTTAAGTACAACTGCTTTGAATGGTTTAGATGGTTATCACCATGCAATGAAAGCTCATAATGGTTTATTATACACAACAAACGCAGGTAATTTTACAAGTGAAGGAACGCTTAAAATTTCCGACTTAAATGATAATAATAGCGAAGTAAATACTATTACTACAGGAATTATTCCTGGATCTATTGTGTTTTAATGGCTTATATTTAACTTACACCAATTCTACATCAAAATACGCTATAAATTATTTAGCGCATTTTGATGTAGAATTGGTGTTACTTATTCGCTAAATATGTTTTTACATTTTTATCAATACGTTGTAAAATATTATTTGTTTCTCCTTTTTCAAATTTAAAACCTGTAATTTGCTCATAAAGTTCAATATATCTATTTGATATTTCTATAATTTTATCATCGTTCATTTCAGGAATTGTTTGACCTTCCAAGCCTTGAAATTCATTTGATATTAACCATTGACGTACAAACTCTTTAGATAATTGTTTTTGAGGTAAATTTTTATCTTGTAGCTCTTGATACGTATCCGCATAAAAATATCTTGACGAGTCTGGCGTATGAATTTCATCAATTAAGACAATTTCTCCATCCGTTGTTTTTCCAAATTCATATTTTGTATCTACTAAGATTAAACCTCTTTTTTTAGCAAGTTCCGTTCCTTTTTTAAATAGTGCTTTTGTATATTCTTCTAATTGAACATAATCTTTTTCTGAAACAATTCCTTGACTTAAAATAGCATCTCTACTAATATCTTCGTCATGTTCTCCATTTACAGCTTTTGTTGTAGGCGTTAAAATTGGTATTGTAAATTTATCATTTTCTTTCATTCCATCAGGCATTTTAACTCCACAAATTAAACGCTTACCAGCTTTATATTCTCTCGCTGCATGACCTGATAGATATCCACGAATAACCATCTCAACTTTAAAAGGCTCACACATATAACCAATAGACACATTTGGATCTGGAGTTGCTAATAACCAATTTGGGACAATGTTTTTAGTTTCCTTAAGCATATAAGCAGCTATCTGATTTAAAATTTGCCCTTTAAAAGGAATTTGTCTAGGTAAAACAACATCAAAAGCAGAAAGTCTATCTGTAGCAATCATTACCAATAATTCATCAGCTATATTATAAACTTCTCGTACTTTTCCCCGATAAACTGTTTTTTGATTAGGGAAGTTGAAATTTGTTTTATTTATTGTATCCATTTTTTTGAAATTTTGAATGTTGAAGTTTTTAAACACTGAATTCAAACTATCTCCATCGATTTAATTTTTAATTCTTCATTAAACTACTTCAATACTTTTATATGCTTTAATAATTTTTCTAACAATTTTATGTCTTACTACATCTTTATCGTCTAAATACACCATTGCAATCCCTTCTATATCTTTCAAGGCCAACAAAGCTTCTTTTAAACCTGACACTTGTTTTCGTGGTAAATCAATTTGCCCTGGATCACCAGTTATAATAAACTGCGCATTTTTACCCATTCGAGTTAAAAACATTTTCATTTGACTATGCGTAGTGTTTTGTGCTTCATCTAAAATCACATAAGCATTATCCAAAGTTCTTCCTCGCATAAAAGCTAAAGGAGCTATTTGCAAAACACCTTTTTCCAAATAACCATCTAATTTTTCATGTGGAATCATATCTCTTAAAGCATCATAAAGAGGCTGCATATATGGATCTAATTTCTCTTTAAAATCTCCTGGTAAAAAACCCAAATTTTCACCTGCTTCAACAGCTGGTCTAGTTAAAACAATACGTTTAACTTCTTTATTTTTCAAGGCTCGTACGGCTATTGCAACAGCCGTATAGGTTTTACCTGTTCCTGCAGGACCAACAGCAAATAACATATCATTTTTTTTCATTAAATCAACCATTTTTTGTTGATTAGGTGATTGTGCTTTAATTCGTTTTCCTCCTACTCCATGAACTAAAATATCCGATTCACTTCTATTTTTGGCATTAGCATTATCCGATAATAATATTTGCTCAATACTATTTTCATCTAACTTATTATATCTGTCAAAATATTTAATAAGCATTTTTAACCTTTTTTCAAATTCAGCTAATTGTTCATCATCGCCAAAAAACTTAATTTTATTTCCTCTAGCCACAATTTTTAACTTAGGAAAGTACTTTTTTAACTGTGAAATAGTAGCGTTATGTGTCCCAAAAAACTCACTTGCGTTTACCTCGGTTATCTCAATTATTTTTTCGTTCAAATATTGGTATTTTAATAAATTATTTAATTATTTTTGTGTTTATAATTTAGAAACCAAAAATATGGTTTTATCTATATTTTAAAGCTATTGTTAATAAATACTTATCAACTTTTAAGTTAATTTATCAACTAAAACAAACAAATGAGCAACCCTATAATTACTTTAACATCAGATTTTGGCACAAAAGATTATTTTGTCAGCGCTGCTAAAGGTCGTATTTATAGCGAATTACCCAATGCTCATATTGTTGATATATCTCACAAAATAACCCCTTTTAGCACTAATGAAGCTGCATATATTATAAAAAATGCATACAAACATTTCCCTAAAAACACAGTGCATATTATCGCAGTAGATTCGGAATGGAGTATTGAAAATAAACATTATATTTTCTTACTAGATGACCATTATTTCATCTGTGCTAACAATGGTATTATTTCATTAATATCATCGGCAATTCAACCAGAAAAAGTATTTGAAATAACTTTAACCAGAAACACAGAAAATAGTTATTTTTTAGAAAACTTTATTAGTTCTGCCTGCCACATAGCAAGAGGAGGAAATCCAAGTATTATAGGCAGAGAAACTAAAAATATAAAACATTTAAACGAAATTAAACCCGTAGTAAACTCTGAAAAGAATCAACTTATAGGAAATGTACTTTACATTGATAATTTTGGAAATGTTATTACAAATATTGAAAAAGATTTATTCAAAAAAATTGGACAAGGAAGGAAATTCGAAATACAAGCTCGAAGTTATGTTTTTACTAAAATTATAGACCGCTATAATGAAATTGTAAACTTTGAAACCTCTATTGACAAGAGAAATGATGACGGAAAAAGTTTAGCTCTTTTTAATTCGGATAATTATTTAGAAATAGCTATTTACAAAAGCAATTTAAACTCTGTTGGCGGAGCATCAACACTTATGGGCTTAAATTACAGAGACTCCATTACAATTCGTTTTTTATAAACCAAACCTATGAATACTAATTATTTTGTACGAATTGTAAAAATGGAATTTCAAGAAGATAAAATTGAATTATTTTTAACTAATTTCGAACAAGTAAAAGATAAAATACGCAACCAACCAGGCAATAAACTATTAGAAATGTATCGTGATAAAACCAACTCGAACATCTTTTTTACGTATAGCTATTGGGAAAAAGAAGAGGATTTGGAAAATTACAAGAATACTGCCTTATTTAAAAATGTTTGGGTGAAAACAAAAGTGCTTTTTAACAAAAAACCAGAAGCATGGAGCGTTGATAAAATCATAACTTGCAAATAGTTATAGACTTTCATTAAAATAATTTACTTACTGAAAAATAATTGCAATATATTTAATATATTTGTAGCTTACTTGTTTACAGATTAAACAATGTATTTTAAAACAAAACAAAGATGAAATTTATAGTATCTAGTTCACAATTACTTAAAAACTTACAAACGCTTGGAGGCGTAATTAATTCAAATAACACCTTACCAATTTTAGATAATTTCTTATTTGAATTGAGTCCTAATAATTTAAAAGTATCAACTTCCGATTTAGAAACAACTATGTCTTCAATTATTGAAGTTGAATCTGAAGACACGGAAGAAATTGCTGTTCCAGCACGTTTGCTTTTAGATATTTTAAAAACTTTCCCTGAGCAACCTTTAACTTTCAAAACAGAAGACAACAATACTATTGAAATAAGCTCACAAAGTGGTAAATACTCATTAGCTTACTTAAATGGAGCTGAATTTCCAAAAGCAATTGAATTAGAAGCGCCAAGTACAACTAAAATTGTTGGTAATATTTTAGCAACTGCAATTTCTAAAACTATTTTCGCTTCGGGAAATGACGATTTAAGACCTGTAATGAGTGGTGTTTTCTTTCAGTTTTCAACTGATGAATTAACTTTTGTAGCAACAGATGCGCACAAACTAGTTAAATATACAAGAACTGACTTAAAAACCGATGAAGCTTCTGAATTCATCATGCCTAAAAAACCACTTACTTTGTTAAAAAATATTTTAGCAAGTTCTGATGAAGAAGTAGTTATTGAGTACAACGATTCAAATGCAAAATTTACCTTTGACAAAAGCGTAATGGTTTGTAGATTAATTGACGGTAAATACCCAAACTACGATGCTGTAATACCTAAAGAAAATCCTAACATTTTAACTTTAGACAGAAGTTCTTTTTTAAACTCTGTTAAGCGTGTTTCTATTTTCTCAAGTAAAACAACACATCAAATACGTTTAAAAATGGCAGGTACAGAATTAAATATTTCTGCAGAAGATATTGATTTTTCTAATAAAGCAGACGAACGTTTGCAATGTGCCTACCAAGGAGATGATATGCAAATTGGCTTCAATTCACGTTTTTTACTAGAAATGCTAAATAATTTAAGTTCAAACGATGTTCAAATCCACATGTCTTTACCTAATAGAGCTGGAATTTTGAAACCTTTAGACAGCTTAGAAGATGGCGAAGAAATTACTATGTTAGTTATGCCTGTGATGTTGAACAAGTAGAAACACTTTAAATAAATTATTAAAATTCCGTAGTTTTTCTGCGGAATTTTTTGTTTATTTACCTCAACAAATCCAATAAATTTTTGAACTATCTTGCGCATATTTATCTATCCAACAATAACACTAATTTAATTATTGGTAATTTTATTGCAGATTTCATAACAGGAAATAAATACAAACATCTTCCGTTAGAAGTGCAAAAAGGTATTTTATTACATAGGCAAATTGATAGTTTTACCGATAACCATATTATTTTCAAAACAAGTAAACGCCGACTAGACAAAAGGTATGGACATTATAAAGGTATTATTATAGACATACTATACGATCATTTCCTAGCAAAAAACTGGACAACATATTCCGAAAAATCATTAATTAACACCGAAAAAGAATTCATCATTTTAATGAAAAATAATTTAGAAATCCTTCCTGAAAAAGTGTTGAAAATTTTACCATATATTGAAGAACAAAACTGGCTCTCTAATTACGCCACTTTAAACGGAATTGAAAAATCATTAATTGGCGTAAATAAACGCACCAAACTCAAATCACAAATGCATTTAGCTATTAACGATTTGAAAGAAAATTATTTCGAATTTGAAAATGACTTCACTCTGTTTTTTAAAGATTTAATAGCATTTACAAATACAACAATCACTAAACTAGACATATTATGAAAAAATATATTTATCTCTTAGTAATTATATCCTTTGCTCAATGTAAAACCAAAACCAAAGGCATCATTACAAAAAATGCTATGGTTGTTTGTGCTCGTGAAGAAGCCTCAAAAATAGGTGTAGAAATTATGAAAAAAGGCGGAAATGCTTTTGACGCAATGATTGCAACTGACTTGGCTCTTGCTGTAGCTTATCCTTTTGCTGGAAATATTGGCGGCGGAGGTTTTTTGGTTTACAGAACTAATGACGGAAAAGTTGGCACATTGGATTATCGTGAAAAGGCTCCTTTAGCTACATATCGTAATTTTTATTTAGATAAAAATGAGAATATAATTCCTCAAAAAAGTACTGTTGGAGCAAATGCTGTTGGAATTCCTGGTACTATTGCTGGGCTATTTAAAGTACATCAAAAATTTGGCACAATTCCTTTTGAAGAACTCATTCAGCCAGCAATTGATTTAGCAAAAAAAGGAGTGATTGTAACTAAGAAACAGGCTTTTGCATTTAATAAATATAAAAAATACTTTGAAAAAGCCAACAATCGTGTTATTTTCTTATCTAAAAAATGGAAAAAAGGCGATACCATAAAATATATAAAACTAGCAGAAACATTAGAACGAATTAGAGATAATGGTAGAGATGAATTTTATAAAGGTAAAACTGCCGAAATGATAGTAAATTATATTCAAGATTTAGATGGTGTTATAACTAAAGAAGATTTGGAAAAATATGAGGCCAAATGGCGAGAACCAATTAGTTTCAAATACAAGGACGCAACAATTTACTCCATGTCTCTTCCTTCAAGTGGTGGGATTTGTATGGCACAAATTTTAAAAAGCATAGAGCCATATAACATCAAACAATACAAACACAACTCTGTAAAATACATTCAACTAATTACCGAATCTGCACGTAGAGCTTATGCAGATCGCGCACATTTTTTAGGCGATAGTGATTTCATACATATCGCAATTGATAGTTTAATTTCACCCGAATATTTAAACCATAGAATGAAAAAATTTTCTTGGAAAAAAGCAAATACATCAACAGAAATATCTCATGGCGAATTAACAGGTTGGGAAAGCGACGAAACAACTCACTACTCTATTGTAGATGCTTTTGGAAATGCCGTTGCCGTAACAACTACATTAAATTCTGCTTTTGGCTCTAAAGTTTACGTAAAAGACGCTGGCTTCTTTTTAAATAATGAAATGGACGATTTTAGCATCAAACCTGGTACTGCTAATTCTTACGGACTGGTTGGTGCCGAAGCAAACTCAGTTGCACCAGAAAAAAGAATGCTAAGTTCTATGAGCCCAACAATTGTTGAACAAGATGGGGAATTAAAAATGGTTTTAGGCTCGCCAGGTGGATCAACAATTATCACCTCAGTAATGCAAAATATTCTAAATATAGTTGACTATAATATGGGAATGCAAGAGTCGGTTTCTCTACCTAGATTTCATCATCAATGGTTACCAGATAATATAAAATTTGAACCTAATTTTGATAAAACAATTTTTCCTAATTTAGAATTACTAGGCTATAAAATAGACCAAAGTAATGCTCCAGTAATTGGAAAAGTAGATGCTATCTTAGTACTTCCAAACGGAAATTTAGAAGGCGGAGCAGATCCAAGAGGAGACGATAAAGCTATTGGATACTAGTTTTATTAGATTAGTAAACTTTTCGAATTTAATAAAACTAGTATAAAAAAAAAGTCTGATGAAAATTTTCATCAGGCTTTTTATATTATAATAATTAGGACTTTATTCCTTCCTCTTGATTTTCATCATTTAGAGCATCTTTTGCTTTTGCAACAGCACCTTCAGATAATTTTACAGCATCAGTAGCTAATTCTTTTCCTTTATCAAGAACATTACCTCCAACTTCTTTTGCTTTTTCGGTAAATTCTTTAGCCATTTCTGGAGCTTTATCAACCAATTCTTTACCTTTTTCCATCAAATCTTCACTCACTTCTTTGGTTTTATCCACAATATCACTCGCAATATCACTTGCATTATCTGCAAATTCTTTAGCCATTTCTGGAGCTTTATCAACCAATTCTTTACCTTTTTCCATCAAATCTTCACTCACTTCTTTGGTTTTATCCACAATATCACTTGCAATATCACTTGCATTATCTGCTAATTCCTTACCCATTTCAACTGCCTCATCAGCAACTTCTTTTGTTTTTTTAAAAAATCTATTAAAAAATCCCATAATTATTTATTTTAATTGTTGTTAACTACAAAATTAACACTAATTATCAAATAAACACTCCATAAACAACAAAAAACATGCACATTAAACTTATCATCATAACTATTTAAAAACTGTATTCCATACATAAATCTACTATAGATGCATAACTTTTCTAAAAAAATACTATGCATGCATAGTATTTTTTTATATATTTGTAAAAATGTTAAAAGAAAACACCATAGATCATAATTTACGTGCAACTTGGCAGCTTATTTCCAATATGTATAATGAGCAAGCCATAAGTCAAGGTTACACAATGGCAATGGGTTTTCTTGCTTTAAATATTGATGTCATTAACGGAACACCATCAACCTCGCTTGGTCCAAAAATGGGTATGGAAGCTACAAGTCTTTCTCGTATTTTAAAATCAATGGAAGAAAAAGGTACTATTTATAGAGAAAAAAACCCAAATGATGGCAGAGGCGTTCTTATCAAATTAACAAAATTAGGTATTAAAAAACGTAATCAAGCAAAAACAAGTGTCCTACATTTTAATAATGAAATTAATTCAAACGTAAGTCAAGAAGATATGAAAGGTTTTTTAAAAGTAATTGAAACCATTCATAAAATGATTGGAGAAAATCTAATCTTTAAGGATAATAAAAAGCAAGTTAATCAAACAGTATAAAACATACAATAATGAAAAGAAGTATAAAAAAAGTAGCAATTATTGGGTCTGGAATTATGGGATCTGGTATTGCCTGTCATTTTGCAAATATTGGCGTAGAAGTTTTATTACTTGATATAATTCCACGTGAATTAAACGATAAAGAAAAAGCAAAAGGATTAACAATTGAAAGTAAAGTTGTAAGGAATAGATTAGTTAATGATAGTTTAAAAGCATCGCTAAAATCAAAACCATCACCTATATATAGTCAAAAATTTACTAGTAGAATTACAACTGGCAATTTAGATGATGACTTACATTTAATTGCTGATGTTGATTGGATTATTGAAGTGGTTGTAGAACGTTTAGATATCAAACAACAAGTTTTTGAAAACATTGAAAAACACAGAAAACCAGGCACTTTAATTACTTCAAATACTTCTGGTATTCCTATTTCTTTTATGAATAAAGGTCGTAGTGAAGATTTTCAAAAACACTTTGCCGTAACACACTTTTTCAATCCGCCGCGATATTTAAAATTATTTGAAGTTGTTCCTGGACCAGATTGTAAACAAGAAGTAACAGATTTCTTAATGATGTACGGCGAAAAATTCTTAGGTAAAACATCGGTTTTAGCAAAAGATACTCCTGCATTTATTGGTAACCGAATTGGTATTTTTGGTATCATGAGCTTATTTCATATTGTTAAGGAATTAGATATGACTGTTGCCGAAGTAGATAAACTTACAGGTCCAGTTATTGGTCGTCCAAAATCGGCTACTTTTAGAACCATTGATGTAGTTGGATTAGATACTTTAGTTCATACAGCAAATGGGGTAAAAGATAATTGCCCAAACGACGAAATGAAAGACAGCTTTGTTATTCCTGATTTTGTAAACAAAATGATGGATAACAAGTGGCTTGGCTCAAAAACGAAGCAAGGTTTCTATAAAAAAACAATTAATTCTGAAGGTAAAAAAGAAATCTTATCTTTAGACTTAAACACATTAGAATATAAATCAAAAGAAAAAATAAATTTCCCAACATTAGCAATGACCAAATCCATTGATAATGTAACTGATAGATTTAAAATATTAGTTCAGGGAATGGATAAAGCTGGAGAGTTTTATCGCAAAACATTTACGGCACTTTTTGCGTATGTTCAAAATAGAATTCCTGAAATTTCTGATGAACTTTATCGTTTAGACGATGCTTTAAGAGCTGGTTTTGGATGGCAACACGGACCATTTCAAATTTGGGACGCAATAGGTGTTGAAAAAGGAATGGAATTAATGGAGAAAGAAGGCTATAAAGTAGCTCCTTGGATTACTGAAATGGTTGCCAGTGGAAAAAATAGTTTCTATTACATTAAGGAAGGAACAGATCATTTCTACTCTATCCCTGATAAAGAATTTAAAAAAATTCCAGGTCAAGATGCCTTTATCATCCTAGATAACATTCGTAAAGAAAAAGAAATTTGGTCTAATGCAGATGCGTCTATCCAACATTTAGGCGATGGTGTTTTAAACATTGAATTCCGTTCTAAAATGAACACACTTGGCGGCGGCGTTATTGCTGCTATTAATAAAGGAATTGATTTAGCCGAACAAGAATATGAAGCAGTTATTTTAGGTAATCAAGCAGCAAACTTTTCGGTTGGTGCAAATCTAGCATTGGCTTTAATGATGGCTGTTGAACAAGATTATGATGAACTTGCAATGGGAGTTAAAATATTTCAAGATACCGTAATGCGTTTAAGGCATTCTTCTGTCCCAACATTAATCACCCCTAGAGGAATGACTTTTGGTGGTGCTTTAGAAATGTCTATGCACGTGGATAAAGTAGTTGCAGCTGCCGAAACATATACTGGTTTAGTAGAGTTTGGTGTAGGAATTATTCCTGCTGGAGCTGGAACTAAAGAAATGACCAAACGTGTATCTGATCTTTGGGTTAAAGATGATGTTAAATTAAATAGATTACGTGACGCTTTTATTGATATTGCAATGGCAAAAGTAGCAACATCTGCTCATGAAGCTTTTGAAATGGGATTCTATCAAAAAGGAAAAGATATTGTAGTTGTTAACGAAAAAAGACAAATTGCAACAGCAAAACGTCATGCAATACAAATGTTAGAAGATGGTTACACGCAACCTACACCACAAAAAATAAAAGTGCTAGGACAACAAGCATTAGGAATGTTTATGGTTGGAACGGATAGCTTAATGCAAGGTAAATATGCAAGTGAACACGATAGAAAAATTGCAAACAAATTAGGCTACATTATGGCTGGTGGAAATTTATCCGAACCTACAATGGTAAGTGAACAATACTTACTAGACTTAGAACGTGAAGCAATAATGAGTTTATTTACTGAGAAAAAAACCTTAGAGAGAATCCAACATACGTTGAAAACTGGGAAACCTTTGCGTAATTAATAATGCTGAATGTTAAATGTTGAATTTTGAATTAATTTTCATTCAACATTTAAAATTCAACATTTAAAATTTAAAAACATGAAAACAGCATACATAGTAACAGGATACAGAACAGCAGTAGGAAAAGCACCAAGAGGTGTATTTAGATTTAAACGTCCAGATGAATTAGCTGCTGAAACAATAGAACATTTATTAAAAGATGTTCCGCAATTAGATAAATCACGTATTGATGATGTAATTGTTGGTAATGCAATGCCAGAAGCTGAGCAAGGTTTAAATATTGGTAGATTAGTTTCACTTATGGGCTTAAAACAAGACGATGTTGCTGGTGTTACCGTAAATCGTTATTGTGCTTCAGGCTTAGAAACTATCAGTATAGCCGTTGCAAAAATTGAAAGCGGAATGGCTGATTGTATTATTGCTGGTGGCGTGGAAAGTATGAGTTACATTCCTATGGGAGGTTATCGTGCTGTTCCTAATTATCAATCTGCTAAAAATGGTCATGAAGATTATTATTGGGGAATGGGTTTAACGGCTGAAGCTGTAGCTGAAAAATATAAGATTTCAAGAGAATCACAAGACGAATTTTCATTTAATTCTCACATGAAAGCTTTAAAAGCCTTAGATAATGATACATTTAAAGATGATATTGTACCAATTGAAGTAGAGCAAATTTTCCTTGACGGAAATAGCAAAAAACAAACTAAAAAATACACAGTTTCTCAGGATGAAGGACCACGTAGAGGAACAAGTAAAGAAGCTTTAGCAAGATTAAGACCTGTATTTGCTGCTGGCGGAAGCGTAACAGCAGGAAACTCATCTCAAATGAGTGATGGCGCATCTTTTGTAATGGTAATGAGTGAAGAAATGGTAAAGGAATTAAACATTGAACCAATCGCAAGAATGGTTTCGTATGCTGCTGCTGGTGTTCCGCCAAATATTATGGGTATCGGACCTGTTGCAGCAGTGCCAAAAGCATTAAAAAGAGCTGGATTACAAGTAAAAGACATTGATTTATTCGAATTAAATGAAGCTTTTGCATCACAATCTTTAGCTGTAATTGATGAATTAAAACTAAACAAAGACATTGTAAATGTAAATGGTGGCGCAATTGCTCTTGGACATCCTTTAGGTTGTACTGGTGCAAAATTATCGGTGCAACTATTTAACGAAATGAGGAGACGTAAAGATAAATATGGAATTGTAACTATGTGCGTTGGTACTGGTCAAGGAGCTGCTGGAGTTTTTGAACTGCTTAAATAAATGTTGAATGTTGAATGTTGAATTAAAAAAAATAAAATTAATATCAAAATTATTTATGAAAAAAGAAAATCTTATTGCTACAAAAAGTTTTGATTTTTCATTATCAATTATTGAATTATACATAAAACTAAAATCAGAAAACGAATATGTTATTTCAAAACAATTATTAAGAAGTGGTACAAGTATTGGAACAAATATAGAAGAAGCAGCAGCTGCTTTTTCAAAAAAAGACTTTACTCATAAAATGTCTATTTCATCTAAAGAAGCAAGAGAAACAAAATATTGGCTAAGACTATTACAAAAATCAAATTTAACACAAATAAATGTTTAACCTCAATTAATTGAAATTCAAAATCTAATTAATATTTTAACTAAAATAGTAAAAACATCTCAAATAGATAAATCAAATAATTCATAATTCAACATTTAAAATTCAAAATTATATTACCATGGCAAACATAAAAGGTGGAGAATACCTAATCAAACAAAGTAAATGCGAAGACATCTTCACAGTAGATGACTTTACAGAAGAGCAACAAATGATGCGTGATAGTGTTATTGAATTTGTTGACAAGGAAATTTGGCCTAATAAAGCACGTTTTGAACAAAAAGACTTTGCTCTTACTGAAGAAATAATGAAAAAAGCTGGAGAAATGGGCTTTTTAAGTATTTCTGTACCCGAAAAATATGACGGAATGGGAATGGGATTTGTTTCTACTTTATTAGTTTGTGATAGAATATCTGGAGCAACAGGTTCTTTTTCTACAGCTTATGGAGCGCATACAGGTATTGGAACTATGCCAATTGTATTGTATGGAAATGAAGCGCAAAAACAAAAATATGTACCTGCTTTAGCGAGTGGTGAAAAGTTTGGCGCATATTGTTTAACCGAACCCGAAGCTGGTAGTGATGCTAATTCTGGTAAAACTTCTGCTATTTTATCTGATGATGGAAAACATTATGTCATTAACGGACAAAAAATGTGGATTACCAATGCTGGCTTTGCAAGTGTTCTTATTGTTTTTGCAAGAATTGATGATGATAAAAATATTTCCGCCTTTATAGTAGATTATGATTCTGAAAATCCAAATGGAATTTCTTTAGGTGAAGAAGAACACAAATTAGGTATTCGCTCTTCTTCTACTCGTCAAGTATTTTTTAGTGATACAAAAATTCCTGTTGAAAATATGTTGGCTGAACGTGGAAGAGGTTTTAAAATAGCGCTAAATGTTTTAAATATTGGACGAATAAAACTATCCGCTGCAATTATTGATGCTGGTAGAAGAACAATTACCGAAAGTATTAAATATGCTAACGAACGTAAACAATTTAAAACGCCTATCGCTCAATTTGGTGCTATAAAACAAAAATTTGCTGAAATGGCAGCACGTACTTATGCTACCGAAAGTGGAACTTATAGAGCAGGAAAAGACATACAAAATAAAATTGACGAGCTAACTGCTGCTGGAAAATCACATCAAGAAGCAGAATTAGAAGGAATAAAAGAATTTGCCATTGAATGTGCTATGCTAAAAGTGTATGGTTCTGAAATGGGACAGTTTGTTACCGATGAAGGTATTCAGATATTTGGAGGAATGGGCTTTAGTGAAGAAACTCCTATTGAATCTGGTTGGCGTGATGCTCGTATTGCTCGTATTTACGAAGGTACAAACGAAATTAATAGATTGTTATCTGTTAGTATGCTTATCAAAAAAGCAATGAAAGGGCAAATTGATTTAATGTCTCCTGCAATGGCGATTGGAAGTAGCTTAATGGAAATACCTTCTTTTGAAGTACCCGATTACTCTGAATTATTTTCAGAAGAAAAAGCAGTAATAGAAAATCTTAAAAAAGCATATCTAATGGTTTCTGGTAAAGCTATCCAAACCTATATGATGGAATTAGAAAAGCATCAACAATTAATTCTTGCTGCTGCCGAAATCATGATTGAAATCTATATGGCCGAATCAACTATTCTTAGAACAGAAAAATTAGCTAAAGCTACAAGCGAAAAAGAATGTGAAGCGCAAATAGCTATGGCAAAATTAGTACTGTATCATGCTGTAAACCAAGCTCAAATGTCAGGTAAAGAAGCCATAAATTACTTTTCTACTGGTGATGAAAACCGAATGATGAAAATGGGTTTAAAACGTTTTACTAAATACACAAACGAACCTAACATTATCGCATTAAGAAATACAATAGCTGATAAAATAATATCAGAAAATGAATATTGCTTTTAATTTTGGTTATTAAAAGTTGTTTGTTGGCCATTTCTATTAATTTAGAAATGGCTTTTTTTCATAATACATACAGCTGAAGCAAAAAAGAGATAAAAATAAGTTCAGGATAATGCCAATTCAACATCAAAATATGCTATAAATTATTTATATTTTCACGTTTTACTGGTATTTAAAATTTATTTTTGTCTAGCTTTACAACGGGCTATGCTTAGTTGCGGCAATTTAGCACTTAACTTTATAAATACAAAACCAAGTTGGGAAAATCGGAGATTTTTCCAAAGTAAAACTGACCTAAGCAATTAAGTATAGCCGTTGTTGGCAACTGGCTTTATCCATTCCAATTTTAGTCAGTTGTTATTTTTATGTTTTTATTAAACTCTAATATTTTTTCTATAAACGTTTCGTTCGTTTTTGGACTAATATAAATTTCTTCATATTTGTCATATTTTATAATCAGTCCGTTTCTTGCAGTCGCTGGTTTTAAACCTGACCATAAACTTTTCCCTTTTATTATTTCCCTTATTCGTTCGATTTCAATTTTTCCACGTATTGGACCGCTTTTATACTTTAATTCCGTTTGAGTGAGTTCATATTCCGTTCCGAAATTCAACCACAATAAAAATCCAATTACCAATATCATTAAAATATTAGACCAAATAAATTCATAATTTACAGTTTCATTAGAAAATGCTTGAAACAAAATAATTCCGATGAATAATCCGCTAAGTCCAAATGTCAATATTTGAAATAATATATCTTTTCTGCTTTTGAATTTCATTTTTTGTTTCAGTTTTTTTGCTTGTTGCCAACATCATTATATAAGACTATCTTCCTTTGGTCGCACGTCACAGGTATTGAAAGTTGATAAAGTAACTTTCAATACCTGTGAGAATTATAGATATTAATCGCGATCCATTTATTAATCCAGTTATGTGTCTTAAAAATTAAGTTGATTCTATTACAAATTCATATTAGGTTTCTAATACCAATTCAACATCAAAATACGCTATAAAACCTAGTCAAAATATTTTTTGAAATTGGTTCATTTTTTATCAATAAATAATGAAGTAATATGATATTAAAATTAATATTTCCTGCTAAATTTACAGTAGAACCATCAAGTTTATAATCAATTTACTTTCTTAAAAGTAAATCTATTTTGATATCCATTTCTTTTATAAAATCACCTACTTTACGTAAAATAATTTCTCCATTTTTATCAACAATAATGTGTGTTGGAAAGCCAACTACATTATAATCTGCTATTATTTTTTCATTATCGGTTATATGCGTGTAGTTAAAAGTATGTGTTTCTAACAACTTTTTAACAGATTCTTTTTTATCAAAAGTGATGCTTAAAAATACAACATCTTTATTGTATTTTTCTGTTAATTTATTAAGTTTTGGCATTTCTATAACACAAGGCTTGCATTGTGTGAACCAAAAATTAAGCACTACTATTTTACCTTTTAAACTTTTTAAAGAAACTTTATTTCCATCAATATCATACGCCTCAAAATCTTTAGCCATTTGACCTGCCACAAAATCCTCATTTGGATTACCCATTTGCATTGCTTGTAACATTTCTTGTTTTTCCTTTTCTGTAGCTTTTCTAAATACAACGGCTTTTGCTTTAAAATTTTTATCACCATAAATCATAGGTATAAAATTACCACTAGCCATTAAATCATTTATTTGAGAAGGTTCAATAGCATTTCCTTTTACATCATATAGAGGAACATCTGCTGATATTTGTACTTGATTGTCCATCATTTCTTTATCGGTCATAAGGCGTAAATCTTTAGATATAAAGTCATAACTCTGTGCAAATACAGTTGATACTGAAAGTAATATTATAATTGTAAGTAGTTTAAAGTAGTTCATCTGTTGTTTTTTATTGTTTTTTTATGATAACAGTAACTGATTTATTTAATTTTAATTCTGTTATAATTTGATGTTTTAATTTATTATCAAACAGGTCAACTCTTGCTGTATTATCTGCAAGTAAACCTGTACTATTTGCTGTAAATACCAGTTTATTTTCTTTAGTGGTAAGTTCCAACTCTATTTCTTTTTTTTTGTTTTTAAGTTCGTATTTATCTAAGATAACTTCATCGTTAAATGATATGGATATTTCATCACCATCTTCTTTCATATCATCCCAAATAGATAAATTTATTTTATTAGAAGACCAATAAACAACAATTTCTTCATCACCTTTAATGGTTGTTTTTTTATCCGAATCAAACGAAGGAATTATTATAGATTCTTTTTTAATAGAAGTTTTTACTTTTTTTACTTTAACGACTGTCTGTTCGATTTTAATTTGTTTTTCAACCTCAATTTGCTCTTTTAATTTTTTATACGCATCAGGACTAATAAGGCTAATGTCTCCATTAATACATTTTTTATTAGCTAATGTTTGCTCAATAAAAGCACCTTTAAGCTTACTTATTTGTGGACTTAATTCTAACGAAACATTTCCTTGAACAAAACACAAAGGCTGAAATCCGTTAGTCATTCTTGAAAGTAATTTTCTAGTTTCAATAAAAGAAATTCGCTTAGTTTCATAATTAAACTTCCCTTCAATTATTGATTTAGTTTCACTTTCTCCTTGTTCATCGGTGTACATATAACCAGAGACATTTCCGTCTTCAATTTGAAAAACCAATCTAAAAAACACGGTATCATTTTTAAAAGACTTTCCTCCAAAAAAATCATAAATATTAGGGTCTTTTTGAGAAAAACTAGTAGTAGAAAATAAAATAATAAAAAGTAATAAAACTTTTTTCATATGTTGTTTTTTTGTTCGTAAGTTTGCTTTTACACCTTCCTAAAAGACAGTGTTTTTTATTTGTTGTTTATTATCTAATTTCTAAAATGTGTCATTATAAAATATTAAACTTTCATTATTTCGGTTTCTTTTACCTGATATAATTCATCAACTGTTTGAGAATATTTATTGGTAAGCTCTTGAATAGAATCTTCAGCATTATTTTTCATATCTTCTGAAACGTCTAGTTTTTTAATTTCACTATTTGAAACTTTTCTGTGGTTTCTAATTCCGACTTTAGCGTTTTCAGATTCAGCTTTAGCTCTTTTAGCTAATTCTCTACGTCTTTCTTCGGTCAATGCTGGCACATTAATAATAATGTTTTCACCATTATTCATTGGGTTAAAACCAAGATTAGCATTCATAATGGCTTTTTCTATTTCGCCAAGCATATTTTTTTCCCAAGGTTGCACTGTAATTGTTTGTGCATCTGGAGTGTTTACATTTGAAATTTGGCTAAGAGGCGTGCTTGATCCATAATAATCTACCATAATACTTTTAAGCATATTTGGAGATGCTTTTCCTGCTCTAATATTTGAAAATTCATGTTTCAAATGCGCAATAGAATTTTGCATTTGCTCTTCTGTAGTTTCTAAAATAATTTCAATTTCTTCATTCATGATTAATCTGTTTTATATTTATTATTCAACAATCGTTCCAATTTTTTCACCAGAAAGTAATTTTAATAAATTTCCTTTGGTATTCATATCAAAAACAATGATTGGCAATTCGTTTTCTTGACTTAAAGTAAAAGCTGTTGTATCCATTACTTTTAATCCTTTTTTTAATACATCTTCAAAAGAGATGTTTTCAAATTTAACTGCATTTTTATCTTTTTCTGGATCTGCTGTATAAATTCCATCTACACGTGTTCCTTTAAGAATAACATCTGCTTCAATTTCAATAGCTCTTAAAACTGCTGCGGAATCAGTTGTGAAATACGGATTTCCAGTTCCGCCACCAAAAATAACAACTCTACCTTTTTCTAAATGACGCATTGCTTTACGTCTAATAAAAGGTTCGGCTACTGCATTGATTTTTATAGCTGTTTGTAGTCTTGTTGGTACATCTTCGTTTTCTAAAGCGCTCTGCAATGCTAAACCGTTAATAACGGTCGCTAACATTCCCATATAATCGCCTTGTACTCTATCCATGCCTTGACTTGCACCAGAAAGCCCTCTGAAAATATTTCCTCCACCAATAACTACGGCAACCTCAACACCTAATTCTGTTACTTTTTTTATTTCTTGTGCGTACTCTGCTAAACGTATTGGGTCAATACCATATTGTTGTTCTCCCATCAAAGCTTCGCCACTTAATTTTAATAAAATTCTTTTGTAAGACATGTTTCAAATTTTGTTATGCAAATATAGTGTAAGAATTTTTAATTTTGAGTTTTTAATTTTGAATGTTAGGTTTTGAACACTGAACACTGAATACTGTCAATGCCTGAAATAGGTTGACCGTTTTTAATAATACAAATTAAACTAAAATATTATTAAAAATGGCAAAATTAGAACAATTTAATTTAACCCCAGAAGAAAAACAAAGGAGAATATTTAGCGATAATTTCAAGTTAAAAAAAGTTCGAGAGATTGAGCTAAGGCAAGCAAAAATTTCGGAAATTAGCAAACAATATGATGTTAGTACAGCCAGTATTTACAAATGGATAAACAAGTTTGGTATGCAAAAGAACAAAAAAGAGAGATTAATAATAGAAAGTGAAAGCGACACAAAACAACTTCTTATACTAAAACAGCAAGTTGCAGATTTAGAGCGTATAGTTGGTCAGAAGCAGATTTTAATAGACTTTAAAGATAAGATGATTGACCTTGCAGAACAAGTTTATGGAATTGATATAAAAAAGTTTTCTACCAAGCCGCATGATACTACTGGAACAACAGAGAACAAAACATCTTCAGTATGAATGAGTTTTATAAAGGTATTGGTATAAGTAAACAAGCATTTCATCAAAACACAAATTGTTGGTTGCTTAAGAAATCAGAAGAAGGTCAGTTATTATTATTAATTTATCAAATACGAGAAGATCATCCAACAATGGGATTATGAGATATGTATTTTAAATTACAACCAGAACATATAGGAAGAGATGTATTTGAACGATTTTGTAAAGCCGAAGGATTATCTGTATCACGATTGAAAAATTGGAGTAGAACTACTGATAGCTCTGGAGTTATACGGTTTGATAATCTTATGTTAAATTTAGAATTGGTTAAAATAAATCAAGTATGGCAAAGTGATATTACCTACTTTGAGGTTAATGGTAAATTTTATTATATCACATTTATACTAGATAGTTTTTCAAGATTAATAGTGGATTTTAGTGTTTCAAAAAGACTATTAACGAATCAAACAACTTTACCAGCATTAGAAATGGCAGTGAAATATCGTGAGAAACAAAATCAAATTTTAGACGGGTTAATTTTCCATTCTGATGGAGGCGGACAATATTATGCAAAATAATTTTTAGAATTTACAGGCAAGCATAATTTTGAAAATAGCATCTGTAAAACAGCTTGGGAGAATGGAAAAGCAGGACGAATAAATGGAGTTATAAAAAATAATTACCTGACACACAGATCTATAAATAGTTTTTTAGATTTAAAGAAAGAAGTTGACCGAAGTGTGCAACTATATAATAATGAAAAACCACATATTAGTTTACAAAGAAAAACACCAATTCAATTTGAAAAAGATTATATTTGTAATGGACAAAATACCTACGATGATAAGTCAACGACGGAAATAAAATCTCATCCTAAGAACTGTGCTAAAAGCAGTTCGGTTGGATGGGACAAAAAAACCTCAGAATCAAATATCACTCATGAAATAAAAATGACAAAAAAAGATAGTAAAAATAAACTAAAAACGGTCAACGTTATTTAGGCATTGACAAACCGACAACCGACAACCGAATACTGCCAACTGAAAACTAAAATTGTTAAATAATTAATAAAGCTATTCTTCTAGGCTTGACAACTCAATTTATTTAGTAGCTTTGCAATAACAAACGTACTACTTTGAAAAAACATATCTTCATTCTATTTTTACTCGTTTCTTGCATACTTGTTGCACAAGATAAAAAAATAAACATTACACATTCCGATTTTTTAGAAACTGACGAAGAGGCATATCCTGATGCTACTATTGCACTTGGAAATGTTTTTATTGAAGTTGATGGAGCTACATTACGCTGTAAAAAAGCCATACTCTACAATAAAAACAACTATCTACAAGCACTTGGTAATGTTATTTTAAATCAAGGCGACACTATAATTCAAACTAGTAAATATATTGAGTATGACGGACAAACAAAGCAATCGCTTTCTTGGGGTGATGTTGTTTTAAAAAACAAAAGCATGACTTTGAAAACGGATACTTTACAATTTGACAGAGTTTCTCAGCAACTTTTTTACAAGCACAATGCAACTATTGAAGATAATACTAATTTACTAGAAAGTAAAACAGGAAATTATTTTTTAAATACAAATAAATTTCAAGCAAAATCTGATGTTGTAATTACCAATCCAAAATATGTATTAAAATCAAATCACTTAGATTATTATACCGATTCTGGTTTAGCGTATCTTTATGGGAAATCAACTATTACGAGTAAAGAAAGTTTTATTTATTGTGAGAAAGGTTTTTACGATACCAAAGCAGATATTTCACATTTTACAGAAAACGCTTACATTCTATATAATGACAGACGTATTGATGGCGATAGTTTATATTATGATAGAAAACGAGGTTTTGCATCGGCAAGTAATAATATTATAATGACCGATACGATCAATCATACTATTTTAAAAGGTAATTATGCTGAATTTTTTCAAAAAAAGGACTCTGCTTTTGTGGTAAATAGAGCTGTTGCAATTACTAAAACAGAAAAAGACTCTATCTATATTCATGGAGATACTTTATTATTTACAGGGAAACCTGATAAACGAATTGTTAGAGCATATCACAACGTAAAGTTTTTCAAAACCGACCTAAGTGGTAAAAGTGATTCGCTACATTCTAATCAAGCAACTGGTTTATTAAGAATGTTTAAAAAACCTATTTTATGGACAGAAAATGGACAAATAGCAGGCGATACAATTCACTTACTAAGCAACCCTAAAACAGAAAAATTAGACAGTATGAAAGTTTTAGGCAACGCTTTTTTAATTCAAAAAGATAGTATTGAAGGTTTTAATCAAATAAAAGGTAGAAATATGTTTTCCAAGTTTGACAATAGAGAAATTAAGGACGTTGATTTTATTGGAAACGGTGAAACATTAACTTATTTAAGAGATGATGAAACAACGGAATTAATCGGTATTGCTAATACAACATGTAGTAAGTTCCATATAGAATTTATTGATAAACAAATTAACGAAATTATATATCTTAATGACGTTAATGGTAAAACATATCCTCCATCAGAATTACCAAAAAACGTAAGAAAACTTAAAGGCTTTATTTGGCGTGATAATGAAAGACCACTAACTAAAGATGATATTTTTATCAAAGACTTAAAGGCAAAAAGAGAAACGGAAATCAAAAAACCAAATTCAAAAAGTAAGTTGCCAAAAGCACAAGATAGTATTAGAGGTAACAAATAGTAGTAAAATTGCTATTAAGTTAATTACTTTTAAAAATTCAAAACTAAAATTAATATTTTGAAACAAGATTTTTTAAAATACCAAGCACAAACAACAAATACACCTTTAAATATTGAAGTTTCTCACGCTAAAGGCTCGTATGTTTATGACAAAGACAATAAAAAATATTTAGATTTTATTGCAGGTGTTTCTGCCAATACCTTAGGACATTCAAACCCTAAAATAACAAATGCTATTAAAGAGCAAGTAGATAAATACTTACATGTTATGGTTTATGGTGAATTTTCACAAGAAAAACCTATCGCTTTATCTAAATTATTAATTGATAATTTACCCGATAATTTTAATCAAGTATATTTAGTAAATTCCGGTACTGAAGCAACCGAAGGTGCTTTAAAACTAGCTAAAAAAATAACTGGAAAAAGGGAACTTATCGCTGCTAAAAACGGATATCACGGCAACACACAAGGTGCAATGAGTGTTTGTGGTGCAGAAGAACAAAACCGTGCTTTTAGACCTTTATTACCAAATGTGAAATTTATAAAATTCAATAATTTTGATGACATTTCTAAAATCACAAATAAAACCGCTTGTGTAATTTTGGAAACCATTCAAGGTGGCGCTGGTTTTATTACACCAAAATTAAATTACCTTAAAAAAATTAAAGAACGTTGTAAAGAAGTTGGTTGTTTATTAATTCTAGATGAAATTCAAAGCGGAATAGGAAGAACAGGTACGCTTTTTGAATTTTTAAATCATGAAGTAACTCCTGATATTATAATTACAGGTAAAGGTCTTGGCGGCGGTTTACCAATTGGTGCTTTTATTAGCTCTACGGAATTAATGAGTGAATTAAAAGAAAATCCTAAATTAGGTCATATTACCACTTTTGGCGGAAATGCTTTAATTGCCTCATCTGCTTTGGTTACTTTACAGGAAGTATTAAAGCCTCAATTCATGCAAAAAGTTTTAGAAAAAGAAATGCTTTTCAGAAAACTATTAGTGCATCCAAAAATTAAGGAAATTCGTGGTAAAGGTTTAATGTTAGCTTTAATTGTTGATTCTCCTGAATTGGCAAGTGATTTAATCCTAAAATCACTAAATAAAGGCTTACTCTTATTTTGGTTACTTTTTGAAAGAAAAGCAATTCGTATTACGCCACCTCTAACTATTGCTGATGATGAAATAAAATTAGGATGTGAAATTATTTTAGAGATTTTAGATGAAATTTAAGCTATCTCAATTTAAAATAAAAGTACCTATTACCTGAGCTCTATTAAACTTGCATGACAACAAAACCATTAAGTCTTAGCCTTAAGTTCATCTTGTAATTGCTTACTTGTCTGCCTACTTCCATCATGGCTCCAACCTGGACGATAAAAAACATATTTCAATCGTGTTTTTAAATCTAAATGGCTATTTACTTTAAAATCATTAAAAATAGCTTTCCATTCATGAAAAATGATATTAATTGGCCCTTTATTTTCTAAATCTTTAGTCAAGCCAAAATGTATTTCTTCGTATTCTTCGGTTGTTTCTTCGGCTTGAAAAGTACCAAATAATTTATCCCAAATAATCAGAACCATTCCCATATTCTTATCTAAATACTTCGTGTTTGCAGCATGATGTACTCTATGATGTGATGGCGTAACAAATATTTTTCCCCATAAACCTAAATCATGCTTAATGAAATTAGTATGACACAATACTCCATAAATTTGATTCAAGGCATAAGCAAACATAATATGTAATGGCGAAATTCCCAAGACTGCCATAGGTATAAAAAACACATAACGATACATTGGCTGAAATACTGGCGACCTAAAACCTGTAGTTAAATTGTAAAAAATAGAATTATGATGTGTTACATGAACCGCCCAAAAAAACCTAGAGGTATGATCTACATAATGATGTATATAGTATAAAAAATCTTGAAATACAAAAACTACAAGCCAATAAATCCAATTTTGATTCTCCCATGTCACCAATGAATGTGTAAAGAAAAAACCAAGTACCATAAACGAAAAAACTTTCATTAATAAATCTAACCCTATATTTAATAAGGCAAAATAAACATTAGTTAAGGTGTCTTTAAAACTGTAATTTTTTTTATTAACAATATAACTAACTATAATTTCTATTAAAATTATAGCTGCAAAAAAAGGAGTACTCCATGCGTATAAAACTTCTTGATTTAAAATACTGTCCATAAATAAAATTAATTTAATTTTTTACAAATTTAATTAAAATAAATAAAATTAAGTAACTTTACATCCATATTAACAAATTAAAGAAATATTTAAACTTAGGTAAATTGAAAACATTATATATAGTTAGGCATGCAAAATCATCTTGGAATTACCAAGGCATTAAAGATATTGATAGACCTTTAAAAAAACGTGGTATTAATGATGCGCATTTATTGTCTTCAAAAATAGCAAGTAAAATTAACAGACCTGATGTTATTATTTCTAGTAGCGCGAATAGAGCTTTGCATACTGCTATGATATTTTGCGGAACCTTAAAATTTCCATTAGCTAATTTACAAATCAAAAAATCACTTTATAATTTTAGTGATGGTTATTTAATTAAAACCATTAAAGCACTAGATGATGGCTTTGATTCTGCCATGATTTTTAGTCACGACCATGGTATTAATGACTTTGTAAATAATTTTGGCGATAAGGAAATTTTGCATGTTCCAACTTGTGGAATTATTGGGATAAAATTCAATACAAAACATTGGAAAAATATTAAACCTGTGAAATCCGAAGGAAAAACTTTTTTATTCGAGTTTCCAAAAAAATATAAATCTATAAAAGAAATTTAATTTTGAAAATAAAAAAATACGCTGCTATAGATATTGGTTCAAATGCCATTAGATTATTAATTGCTAATGTTATTGAAACTAAAAACAACGAAACTCAATATAAAAAAGTATCATTAGTTCGTGTACCCATTCGTTTAGGAAAAGATGTTTTTGAAGACGGGATTATTTCTGATAAAAATCAAAAACGTATGATTGATGCCATGAAAGCTTATAAATTACTCATGAAAGTTCACAAAACTGAAAAGTATATGGCTTGCGCAACATCGGCTATGCGAGAATCGGATAATGGTAAAGAAGTCGTTGATTTAATAAAAAAAGAAACAGGCATTGAAATCAATATCATTAATGGTGAAACTGAAGCTAAAATAATTTCATCAACTGATTTAAGCGAATTAATCGACGGTGATAAATCATATCTCTATGTTGATGTTGGCGGCGGAAGTACAGAGCTTACCTTTTTCTCAAAAGGAAAAGTTACAGCTTCAAAATCTTACAAAATGGGAACAGTAAGGCTTTTAGATAAAAAGAAAAATAAAGATACTTGGAAAAGCATTGAAAAATGGATAAAAGCCCACAGTAAAGATTTAGGTGCTATTTCACTTATTGGTTCTGGTGGAAATATCAATACTATTTTTAAAAGATCTGGTAATAAACTAGGCAAACCTTTAAGTTACATTTACCTTAATGCTCATTATAAATTCTTAAAATCAATGAGCTATGAAGAGCGAATATCTGAATTATCTTTAAATCCTGATAGAGCTGATGTTATTATTCCTGCTACAAAAATATACTTATCTGCAATGAAATGGAGTGGCGCAAGAAAAATACATGTGCCAAAAATCGGTTTAGCCGATGGTATTATTAAAAGCTTACATCAAGGTATATTTGATTAATTTCAAGCGCAATAAGAAGTAATAAAAAAAGCAAAAAAAATTAATTTTTGTGCTTTTTTATTCTGTTTTAAAACAATTACCCCAATATTTCCACAAACAAACCTTCGTCAGTTTTATCAACTTTGGCTAGTTTGTTTTTTGTTAGTCCTTTGATGGTTTTATCCCATTTTTTATTACTTAGACCGCTTTGTAACTTTAAATTATTCAGTAAAATAGGTGAATTATTTTTAAGGATTCCCATTACTGATTTTTCTTCATCAGTCATGGCAACTTGCTTTTTCTCAGGTCGCATTTGCGGAAAGAATAACACTTCTTGAATAGAAGAATTATTTGTCATAAACATAGTTAAACGATCGATACCAATACCTATTCCACTTGTTGGCGGCATTCCATATTCTAAAGCACGTACAAAGTCATGATCTATAAACATAGCTTCATCATCACCTTTTTCAGATAATTTTAATTGCTCTTCAAAACGCTCTTTTTGATCTATTGGGTCATTTAATTCTGAATAGGCATTTGCTAATTCTTTTCCTGCAACCATTAGCTCAAAACGTTCTGTCAATCGTGAATCATCACGATGTTCTTTACATAAAGGACTCATTTCTTTTGGGTAATCGGTAATAAATGTTGGTTGTATGTACTTATGCTCACATTTTTCGCCAAAAATTTCATCAATTAATTTTCCAATTCCCATGGTTTCATCTGCCTCAATATTCAATTTTTTACAAACATCAATTAATTGTGTTTGACTCATTCCGTTAAGGTCAAAACCTGTATGTTTTTTTATTGCTTCAAGAATTGGAACACGTGCATAAGGTGCTTTAAAATTGATTTTATGTTCCCCAAAAGTAACTGTTGTTGTTTTATTGGAATCTAAAGCAACTTTTTCTAATAATTCTTCGGTCATATTCATCATCCAATTATAATCTTTATAGGCAACGTATAGTTCCATCACCGTAAATTCAGGATTATGGGTTTTATCCATTCCTTCATTTCTAAAATCTTTAGAAAATTCATAAACTGCATCAAAACCACCTACAATTAGTCTTTTAAGGTATAGTTCATTGGCAATTCTTAAATATAACGGAATATTCAATGCGTTGTGGTGTGTAACAAACGGACTTGCCGCTGCACCACCAGGAATTGGCTGTAAAATTGGTGTTTCTACTTCAATATAATCTCTTTCATTAAAAAACTGACGGATTGTATTTGTTATTTTTGTTCGTTTAATAAAAGTTTCTTTTACATGGTCATTTACAATTAGGTCCACATAACGTTGTCTGTATCTCAATTCCGGATCAGTTAAGGCATCGTATACTTTTCCGTCTGCATCTGTTTTAACAACAGGCAAAGGTCTTAATGCTTTTGATAGCATAGTAAGTTCAGCTACTCGTACTGAGACTTCGCCTACTTTTGTTTTAAAAACCTCTCCTTTTACACCAATAATATCACCAATATCCATCATTTTTTTAAAGACTTCATTGTACATTATTTTATCATCTGTTGGACAAAGTTCATCGCGATTAATATAAACTTGCATTCTACCAGAACCATCTTTTAACTCTGCAAAAGAGGCTTTACCCATAATTCTTCGGCTCATTATCCTACCTGCAAGAATGACTTCTTTTCCTTCAAAATTTTCAAATTTATCTACTATCTGTTTGACAGATGCTGTAGTTTTAAATTCTGCTGCTGGATATGGGTTTATACCTAAATCTCTTAGTTTTTGAAGTGATTCTCTTCTTACTATTTCTTGTTCTGATAATTGCATGATACTCATTTTTTATAAGCTACAAATATATATATTTTAAAAAAGAAAGCACACCTTAGTAAGACTGAAATTTTTAAAAGAATAAAATTACTGAAAAATTTATATCTTATTATCAAGTCAATATTTATATATCATGATTAAACTTACCAAAAGCTAGTATAATTACTTTATTTTTTGTATCTTTAATTGAATTTCAAAAACAATCACTATGAACAATCAATCAAAGCACGTAAAACTACACATTGGCTCTATGATAACACTTAGAGCATTAAAAAAGCATTTAGATGATAATAAAATACCTTACCTGATTAAGAATTTTTCAAACGTTTCAAAAACTACTGGTTTTGCCGACCTTTACGATGATAATGAATTATTTGTTCTCGAAGAACATCTTACTGAAGCAAAGGAAATTTTAAAACAATTCTTAGGTGAGTAAATTTTTTCAATAAAGTTATGTGTAATTCAAGAATATAAAATATATTTGCAGCCGAAAATGGCCTCGTGGCGCAACTGAATAGCGCACTTGATTACGGCTCAAGAGGTTACTGGTTTGAATCCAGTCGAGGTCACTAAATAGAAGCAAACATAATATTATGTTTGCTTTTTTATGCTTAAAAAAGTGCTTTTAATTGGTAAGTGCTATGTTAAAAAATGGAAGAATAAACCATTTTTAAGTTATTTTAGAGTATAAAGTAACTTATACAAATTATAGGCTAAGGTTTCACACAATCTTTTGGATTGTTTGTTACTGCAATAGGAAAATATGATTTACAATCCCTTTCAAAAGACAAATAGCTATAAGTGCTTTGTTGAAATATTTTACCTAATAATAAAAAGAATACCAAACCTGCCAAACTATCAAAAAAACCTTGACCAATATCAAAAAATATTTCAATAGAGCTTCGTATAAAAAGAACCGATATACCTAAAGAAATTGGCACATCAATATTTAATATTTTATTTTTAAGACCTTTATATGCCGATATAAAATAATCTCTTGCTGCATAAAACACAACTGTTAAAGAGAACACAAACATTAAATACCTAAACAAGTGTTTATACTTTTCCACCAAAAACCTTCACTTTGAAAATATTCTGGAAATGACAGTAACATAATATTCCCAAAAGAAAATCCTGCAATTGCAAGTTGATAAATTAATGTTTTATTAGATTTATTTTTTCCGTTTTCAGAATCTTCCAAACTTATATATGGTTCATAGCCTATTGAACTAATAAGTTCAACTATTTGTTTTAAGGATATTTTTGTGTTTTTAAAGGTAATTCTAATTGTCTTTTTAGGAAAATTAACTAATGAAGCTAATATTCCATTATTTAGTTTATTCAAATTTTCTAAAACCCAAATACATGAACTACAATGCGTATTTGGTACATAAAAAGAAACTACAGAAATTTCCCCATCATTAAATTCTAATAATTTATCTGCAATTTCCGAAGTATCTAAATAATTATACTTTCCTTTAATCTCTGATGGTAAAATCCCTGGATTACTTTCAAAATCATAATAGCAACCTAATTCATTTTGGTTTAAAATTTCATAAACAGTTTTACAACCATTGCAACAAAATTTTTTATCATTAATAATGTATTCATTATTATTACAATCTAATCCGCAATGAAAACAAGCTTTATTACTCATAATATATATTTTAAAATAAAATATTTATTAACCTCCTTCTTTATAAAAAATAACCCTATTAACAAACTACAAAAATACTAAAAAGAACCATTGTTATATTATCTTTTTAATCTAAATAGATTAATAAAAAAGTAAATTAAAGCAAGGGAATTTCATTATATATAATTATATTTGCTTAATTAAAGATTACTATATTATGTCTCGATGTGAAAATTGTTCTATAAAGCACTCAAACTCATTACGTTCAATGAGTAAAGAGGAGTTGTTTAGAATATCTGATAAAAAAACATTGTTACGCTTTAAAAAAGGCGAGGAACTTTTTGCAGAAGGAGCTAATATGAATGGTGTATTTTGTTTAAGAAATGGTAAATGTAAAGTAACAAAGCTTTCACAAAATGGTAAAGATCAAATTATTAGATTTGTAAAAAAAGGAGATCTAATTGGAGAGCGGTCAGTTATAAGTGATACTAAAGCTCATTTAACCGCAACTGCACTAGAAGACTTAGAAGCTTGTTTTATACCGAAAAAGGAAATAAAAACTAACTTTATAAACAATCCTAATTTCTCATTAGACATCACTCAATCTATTTGTGATAATTTAGATAATGCAAATGTTTCAATTACAAATTTTGCTCAAAAAAATGTAAAAGAACGCTTAGCTGATACCTTGTTATTATTTGACCGAACTTTTGGAAACGATAGTGAAGGATTTTTAAACATCAAATTAAGCAGAGAAGAAATTGCCAACGCAATTGGAACTGCAACAGAATCGAGCATTAGACTGCTTTCTCAATTTAAAAGAGATGGATATATTGAATTAACAGGAAAAAAAATAAAGCTTTTAAATAAAATCAAACTGGAAAATATCTCCGACGGACACTAACGACCAGTATTTCGTTGATAATTATCTGCCATAATAAGTTAAACCTATGAACTTAATACAATCAACAACTGAAAAATGAATTTAGAAACACCAAATATACCTGTTCAAAAAACAGCAAAATATTTATTTAATTTTTTATCTGATTTTAAAAACTTTGAACAAATAATGCCTGAAAACACCGAAACCTTTGAATTAAGAGAAAATGGTTTTGTTTTTGGACTAAAAGGTATGCCGAAAATAAAATTAAAATTAGCAGAAACTATTCCTCACTCAAAAATCACGTTAGCTTCTGCAGCAGAACAATTCCCGTTTACATTGACAGCAAACATTATTGAAGATAGTGAAAAATGTAACATAAATTTCAAATTCGATGGTCAATTCAACCCAATGATTAGCATGATGGTTAAAAAACCATTACAAAAATTTATTGACTCCTTAAGTAACAACTTAGAAAAGCTAACTTAATATTTACTTAATAGTTGTTAGTTTATTAAAAAAAATAACTTAAATTTGCAAACTCAAAAATAACCTCTGACGAAAATCGTGCATGTTACTTTTGGTAAACATAAAAAAAATAAAATAAAATGGATTTATTAAATTATGTAACTAGTGAGTTTGGCGCTAAAAATGATTTGCCAAAATTCCAAGCAGGAGACACTATTACAGTTTATTACGAAATTAAGGAAGGTAAAAAAGTACGTACTCAGTTTTTTAGAGGTGTAGTTTTACAACGTAAAGGTAGCGCTAATACAGAAACATTTACTATTAGAAAAATGTCTGGAACTGTTGGTGTAGAGAGAATTTTCCCTGTAAATTTACCTGCAATTCAAAAAATTGAAGTAAACAAAAGAGGTAAAGTTCGTAGAGCTCGTATCTTTTACTTTAGAGGTCTTACTGGTAAGAAAGCAAAAATTAAAGAAAGAAGAATTAAATAATTTTTCTTATACGCATTTAAAAAAGCCATTTTTCAAATTGAAAAATGGCTTTTTTATTTTAATTAAGAAACAAACTTAAAAAACCTCTGCCATCATACATCTTACAGAACCTCCTCCACAAGCTTCAATGGTGTCTACACTACTATGCAATATTTCACTGTGAGATTTTATTATCTTTATTTGAGCCTTACTCAAACTTTTATAAGCAGCACTACTCATTATAATATAATCTTTATCTTTCCCTTGAACTTGCAACATATTACCTGCAAAACTACCCACTTGTTCTTCTGAAATATTGATTATTCTTTTTCCAGAATCCTCTAAGTGTTTTACTAAATTTTTACGTTGATTTTTATCATCAATTGTTTGCAAACAAACAACTGCAAAATCAACTCCAACACACATCATAACATTGGTGTGATAAATTGGTTTACGTTTACCGCCAACAGTTTGATTTGCTCTAAAAACTACTGGAGTAAATTCTAAATCTTCACAAAATTCAATAAGTAAACTTTCATCTGCTCTAGGCGATAATGCACAATATGCTATTCTATTTTGACGATCTAACACCAAACTACCTGTGCCTTCTAAAAATACATTTTCATTTTCAGCTTGAGTGTAGTCAATAATATCTTTATATTTTTTTGTTTCCTTTTCTACCGTTTCAACAATGTCCATTCTTCGCTCAAAACGTCTATTTTCTGCATACATTGGATACATACAAATCACTTTATCTTCATGAAAAGAAATCCAGTTATTAGGAAAAATAGAATCTGGCGTATCTAAGTCTTTTGTATCTTCTACAACAATTACTTGCACTCCTACTTCTTTTAATTTATCTACAAATGTATTAAACTCTTTTAAGGCTCTGTTTTGAACTGTTTTTGGAGTTAGTTTATCCAATACTTTTTGATAATAATTATTAATTGCCGTTTGTTCATTCATTCTAAATGCAACAGGCTTAACCATTAAAATGGTATTTATAATTTGTTTCATGTGTTCATTTTATTTTTTAATTCGGAACATGGTACATTCATATTGATTGTTTTTCTTGGACATCAAATTCAACCCTTAGAATGTTTCATGTGTTCATTTTATTTTTTAATTCGGAACATGGTACATTCATATTGAT
>CAYOFS010000001.1:49976-69375 GCA_964403095.1 uncultured Flavobacteriaceae bacterium
TTTTCTTGGACATCAAATTCAACCCTTAGAATGTTTCATGTGTTCATTTTATTTTCAATCTCAATCTCCTTTATTATTTTCAAAGCGCTTACGGATTATTCAATGGATATAATTAAACATTATTTGCAGTAAATTAATTTTTTACAAACACTTACTCTCTTTCTAAAGGCAAAGTAGAACATCTTAATAAACCTTCCATTTTTGCCACTTCTGCATAAGGTATTTCTTCTACAATAAAGCCTTGTTTTCTAAGCCAAGTGTTTAATCTAGTGAAATTTTTCTCGGATACTATAACTTTTTCGGATATTGAAAATACATTTGAATTCATATTATACATTTCTTCTTTAGAAATTTCAAAAATATTTTCTTTCCCAAATAAATTAATTAAAAAATCATATTCCTCTTCTATCAAAAATCCATTTTTATGTATAATTGCTTTATTATTTCCAATAGGTTGAAAACAGCAATCTAAATGTAATGCATTTTCTCTTGGGTCATCATTTGATTTTCTTAATTCAAATGATTTTACAATTTTATTAGGGAATAATTCTTTGATAAAAGCAACAGCTTCTTTGTTAGTACGAGCTGTAATGTAATTTGAATAATCATCGGCTGTATAAGTTCCTATAAATATATATTCATTCCAAGGCATCACATCTCCTCCTTCAATATGCACCTCTTCTGGAGGCGTAATTCTATTCTCTTTAGCTATCTCTTCATAAAGATAACTAATTGCGGACAACTCTTTTGCTCTATCTGGAAGTATGTTGGCTTTTATCATCTTATTTTCAATTACAAAAGCAACATCTCTAGAAAAAATCTGATTACAATCTTTTAGTATATTTGGTCTATAAACTTTCACATCGTACTTTTCTAATACTAGTCGAAAAGCATTCATTTCTTTAATTAAATCTAATTCTATTGGGTATGTACCTGCTAAAACATGTTGCTTTGATTTTGGATCATAGCATTCCTCATACGCTGGAGTTTTTCCATTGCTATTTGCAATACCTAATACTACAGATTTTAACTTCGAAGTTTCATTACAAATATTAATTTTCAATGCTGTTTTTTCTGATAACATAACTAATTATCGTTTAGATATCTCTTTACACTCTCTTAAATTTTCTCCAACATACAATTGTCTAGGTCGCCCAATAGGTTCTCCGTTTAATCTCATCTCTCTCCATTGAGAAATCCAACCTGGCAATCTTCCTACAGCAAACATTACGGTAAACATTTCTACTGGAACACCTAAAGCGCGATAAATAATACCTGAATAAAAATCAACATTTGGAAATAGTTTTCTATCTACAAAATACGGATCATTCAAAGCAACTTCCTCCAAACGCATAGCTACTTTCAATGCTGGGTCATCAATATTTAATTCTGCTAAAACTGCATCTGCACTTTTTTTGATTATTAAAGCTCTTGGATCAAAGTTTTTATATACACGATGACCAAAGCCCATTAATCTAAATGGATCATTTTTATCTTTTGCTTTGTTAATGTATTTTTCTACATCACCTCCATCAGCAATAATACTTTCTAACATTTCAATTACTGCTTGATTTGCTCCACCATGTAATGGACCCCAAAGTGCAGATACACCTGCGGAAATTGAAGCAAATAATCCTGCATGAGAAGAACCTACAATACGCACAGTTGATGTAGAGCAGTTTTGTTCATGATCTATATGTAAAATAAGTAAGTTGTCCAATGCTTCAGCAATTACTGTGTTGGTTGTATATCTTTCATTACGATTAGTAAACATCATCTGTAAAAGATTCTCTACATAATTAAAATCATCATATGGATAATTCATTGGTTTACCTAAATTTTTACTATGAGTCCAAGCTGCAATTGTTGGTATTTTACCCATTGTTTTACAGATAGCGTCATACATATCTTCTTCATTTGAGATATCAACTGCATGAGGATTAAACGCAGTTAAAGCTCCTGTCAATGAAGATAAAATACCCATTGGATGAGCTTTGTTAGGAAAGCCATCTAAAATGTCTTTCATCTCTTCATTTAGCATTGTATAAGATTTTATCGTTTTTTCGAAACGTTCTAATTCTTTAGCTGTCGGCAATTCTCCGAAAATAACTAAATAAGAAACCTCTAAAAAACTTGAACTTTCAACTAAACTTTCAAGTGCATATCCTCTATAACGTAAAATTCCTTTTTCCCCATCTAAAAATGTAATGGCACTTTTACATGCACCTGTATTTTTAAACCCTGGATCTAGTGTAATAATTCCTCCTGTCAAGCCTCTTAGCTTTTTTACATCAATTGCTATTTCACCTTCTGCCCCTATTTCTACAGGAAATTCATATTTCTTACCTTTATATTCAAATATACCTACTTCTTCCATTATTTATTATGATTAAATTTTTATGATTCTAGTTGTTTTAGTGTCTTAAGATATAAAAGAAATATCATCACATAAACGTTTTCAAAATTACGTATTTTCTTCATTATTTCAAAAAAAAATCCAATTCAGTTTTCACCAAATTAGATTTTTAACATATTCTGAATATAAAGTTAATTTTGTACTTTAAAAGCTTTTATTTTAGGATAATATGCCATATCGCCTAATTCTTCTTCTATTCTTAATAATTGATTATATTTAGCAATACGATCGGTTCTAGAAGCTGAGCCTGTTTTAATTTGCCCTGTATTTAACGCAACGGCTAAATCTGCAATAGTTGTGTCTTCGGTTTCACCCGAACGGTGAGATATAACACTTGTATAACCTGCTTTATTTGCCATATTTACAGCAGCAATGGTTTCGGTTAAAGTTCCTATTTGATTTAATTTAATTAAAATAGAATTGGCAGATTTTTCATTAATACCACGTTCTAAAAGATCAACATTGGTTACAAATAAATCATCACCAACAATTTGAACTCTATCTCCTATTTTACTATTTAAATAATTCCAGCCTTTCCAATCGTTTTCATCCATTCCATCTTCAATAGAAATAATTGGGTATTTCTCACTTAACTCAGCTAAATAATCAGCTTGCTCTTCAGAAGTTCTAATTACTCCATTCTTTCCTTCAAATTTAGTATAATCATATTTACCATCAACATAAAATTCAGAGGCTGCACAATCTAAAGCTAATAATATTTCAGAACCTGCCTTGTAACCTGCTTTTTCAATAGCTTGAAGTACTGTTTCAATAGCATCTTCTGTTCCTTTAAAAGTCGGAGCAAACCCGCCTTCATCACCAACAGCGGTACTTAAACCTCTATCATGCAATAAACTTTTTAAGTTGTGAAATATTTCGGAACCCATTTTAATTGCTTCAGTAAAGTCTTTAGCTCCAACAGGCATAATCATAAATTCTTGAAATGCAATTGGCGCATCAGAATGCGAACCTCCGTTTACAATATTCATCATTGGTACAGGTAATGTATTTGCTGAAACTCCTCCAATATAACGATACAGAGGCATATTCATTTCATTAGCTGCTGCTTTAGCAACCGCTAATGAAACACCTAATATTGCATTTGCACCTAATTTTGCTTTATTTGGAGTTCCGTCAACATCAATCATTAATTGGTCGATTGCATTTTGTTCAAATACTGGAAATCCAATTAATTCTTCGGCTATAATACTATTTACATTATCAACTGCCTTCAAAACAGCTTTTCCCATATAACCATTTCCTCCATCACGTAATTCTACAGCCTCATGTTCTCCTGTTGAAGCTCCTGAAGGAACTGCTGCTCTACCTAGTACACCGTTTTCAGTAATCACATCTACTTCTACAGTAGGGTTACCTCTTGAATCGAAAATCTGCCTTGCATGTAGACTTACTATAACACTCATATCTGCTTTTTTTATATTCTTTAAAAGAATAGTTATTATTTTTTTATTTGAATACAAAGATACAATAAAAGAAAAATAGGGTAAGACTTGAATTCATTATTTTTCAAAAACTACTAAAACGATGTAGTTATACTCTGTTTTACAAAAAATGAATGTAAAATTTAACCTTTTATTACGATTTTTTAATCATTTCAATAAAATCATCAAATAAATAAGAAGAGTCATGTGGACCAGGACTTGCTTCTGGATGGTATTGAACCGAAAAGCATTTTTTATTTTTTATACGCATTCCTGCCAGAGTTTCATCATTCAAATGCAGGTGTGAAATTTCTAATTCCGCATGATTTTCAACTTCTTTTTTATCCACAACAAATCCATGATTTTGCGATGTAACTTCTGCTTTACCAGTTTGAAGATTTAAAACAGGATGATTAATACCTCTATGGCCATTATGCATCTTATATGTTCTAACTCCATTTGCTTGAGCAATAACTTGATGCCCTAAACAAATCCCAAACAAAGGTAAGTTTCTTTTTATCACTTCTCGAGCAAGGTTCTGTGCCTCTTTTAATGGTTCTGGATCTCCAGGTCCATTAGATAAAAAATATCCATCCGCATCAAAACTTTTCATTTCTTCAAAAGTTGAATTAAATGGGAAGACTTTTATATAACAATCTCTTTCTTGTAAGTTTTTTAATATATTTCGTTTAATACCAATATCTAAAGCTGCAATTTTATATTTTGCATTTTTATCTCCAACATAATAAACATCTTTAGTTGAAACTTTTGATGCTAATTCTAAACCTTCCATAGAAGGCATTTTGGCTAAAACTTTTTTTAATTCCTCAATATTAGTTGTACTAGTAGATATCACAGCATTCATAGCTCCTTTATCTCGTATATAACTAACTAATGAACGAGTATCAACATCGGTAACAACAACTAAATTTTGAGATTTTAAATACTCGAACAAAGTACTGTCCGTATTTGGTCTTGAATGATTAAAGCTAAAATTACGACAAACTAAACCTGAAATTTTAACGTTATCAGATTCTTGTTCATTATTATTAACACCATAGTTACCAACATGCACATTTGTAGTTATCATTATCTGACCAAAATATGAAGGGTCAGTAAATATTTCTTGATAACCTGTCATACCTGTATTAAAACAAATTTCACCTGTTACAGTACCTTCAATTCCAATAGATTTTCCATTGAAAATTGCTCCATCTTCTAATAATATAATTGCTTTTGTATTATTCATGTTTCATACGTATTAATAATTACGCAAAAATAAAAAAGACAAACTAATTTATAGTTTGTCTTTTGAGATTTTTTGTAATGTTTATTAACAATTATAATTTCTATTCTTCTTCGTTAGATTTAGTTTCAGAAACTGGAGGAGTCGCTACAGTAGATTTACTTCCACCTCTACGTCTAGTTTTCTTTTTCTTTTTACCGTTAGGATTGTAAACTTCGTTATAATCAACTAGTTCTACCATTGCCATTTCAGCATTATCTCCTTTACGATTACCTAACTTAATTATACGAATGTAACCTCCTGGTCTATCTGCAACTTTTACAGCTACATCTCTAAATAATTCAGTTACTATTTCTTTACGTTTTAAGTATTTAAAAACAATACGCCTGTTATGAGTTGTATCATCTTTAGATTTTGTAATTAAAGGCTCTATATATTGACGAATAGCTTTTGCTTTAGCTAAAGTAGTATTAATACGCTTGTGCTCAATTATAGAACATGCCATATTAGATAACATAGCTTTTCTATGCGCCGTTTTTCTACTTAAATGATTGAATTTTTTTCCGTGTCTCATTATCTTATATTCTTTACTTTTTCTTATACCATAATAGTATATTTAAAAAAGTCTAATTAATCTTTATCTAATTTATATTTACTTAAGTCCATACCAAATGTCAAACCTTTAACATTTACTAATTCATCTAATTCCGTTAATGATTTTTTACCGAAATTTCTAAACTTCATCAAGTCATTTTTCTTAAAAGAAACTAACTCACCTAAAGTATCTACTTCCGCAGCTTTTAAACAATTTAAAGCTCTTACAGACAAATCAAGATCGGTTAATCTAGTTTTAAGCAACTGTCTCATATGAAGAGATTCCTCATCATAAGTTTCAGTCTGTGCTATTTCATCAGCTTCAAGCGTAATACGTTCATCAGAAAATAACATAAAGTGATGGATTAATATTTTTGCAGCTTCGGTTAAAGCATCTTGAGGAGTAATTGAACCATCTGTTTGAATATCAAAAACTAATTTTTCATAATCTGTTTTTTGCTCAACACGAAAATTTTCAATAGCATACTTTACATTCTTTATTGGCGTATAAATAGAGTCAATAAAAATTGTTCCTAAAGGAGCTGTTACTTTTTTATTTTCTTCTGCTAAAACAAAGCCTCTTCCTTTATCAATAGTAAATTCTATATCTAAATTAACAGATTTCTCCATGTTACAGATAACTAATTCAGGGTTTAAAACCTGAAATCCAGAAATAAAATTTTGGAAATCTCCAGCAGTTAATTGCTTTTGATTTTTAACTGATACAGAAACTGTTTCAGTTTCAGTATCTTCAATTTGACGTTTAAAACGAATTTGTTTTAAATTCAAAATGATTTCTGTTACATCTTCTACTACACCTTTAATAGTAGAAAATTCATGTTCTACACCATCAATTCTTAAAGAAGTGATAGCGAAGCCTTCTAATGAAGATAAAAGTACTCTTCTCAAAGCATTCCCAACCGTTAGTCCAAAACCTGGCTCTAATGGTTTAAACTCAAATCTACCAGAAAAATCTGTAGAATCGATTAAAATTACTTTGTCTGGTTTTTGAAAATTTAATATTGCCATAAATTTTTCTATTATCAATTATTATTTAGAGTACAACTCTACAATAAATTGTTCGTTAATATTTTCTGGAATTTGAATTCTTTCTGGTACTTTAACAAATGAACCTGTCATAGTATCTGCATTAAAGTTCATCCATTCGTAAACAGTTGGACTTGAACCTAAAGAATCTTGTATAACTACTAATGATTTAGATTTTTCTCTAACACCAACAACATCACCTTCTCTTAAAGAGTATGAAGGGATGTTTACTATTTCTCCATTCACTGTAATATGTCTATGAGAAACTAATTGACGAGCTCCATTTCTAGATGCTGCTAATCCCATTCTAAAAACAACATTATCAAGTCTAGACTCACAAAGTTGTAATAAAATTTCACCTGTAACACCTGAAGATGCAGATGCTTTTTTAAATAAATTACGGAATTGTTTTTCTAAAATTCCATAAGTATATTTTGCTTTTTGCTTTTCTTGTAATTGCATAGCGTATTCAGATTTTTTTCCTCTACGTCTATTATTACCATGTTGTCCTGGAGGATAATTTCTTTTTTCAAAGTTTTTATCGTCTCCAAAAATAGCTTCTCCAAACTTACGAGCTATTTTAGTTTTTGGTCCTGTATATCTTGCCATTTTGTTTGTTTTTATAAAGGGATGATGAATTAAGGCTTATCCTTCGAAAATCTTATTCCTTTAAATTATTAATTATATTAAACTCTTCTTCTTTTCGCTGGACGACATCCATTGTGAGGTATTGCTGTAACATCAATAATCTCTGTTACTTCAATTCCATTGTTATGTAATGTTCTTATAGCAGATTCTCTACCATTTCCTGGGCCTTTTACATAAACTTTAACTTTACGTAAACCTGCCTCGTGTGCTACTTTAGCGCAATCTTCAGCTGCAGTTTGAGCTGCGTAAGGTGTATTCTTTTTAGAACCTCTAAATCCTTGTTTACCTGCAGATGACCAAGCAATCACATCTCCTTTTTTATTAGTTAAAGAAATAATGATATTATTAAATGATGCATGAATATGTGCTTCACCTATAGCATCTACAATAACTTTACGTTTTTTTGCTTTATTAACTTTTGCCATAATTATATAATATTATTTAGTTGCTTTTTTCTTATTAGCAACAGTTTTTCTTTTTCCTTTTCTAGTTCTAGAGTTGTTTTTAGTTCTTTGACCTCTTAAAGGTAAACCTGAACGATGACGGATACCTCTATAACAACCGATATCCATTAAACGTTTAATGTTTAATTGAGTTTCAGAACGCAATTCACCTTCAATAGTGTAAGTTCCTACTTGCTCACGAATATTAGCTATTTGATCGTCAGTCCAATCCATAACTTTAATACTTTCGTCTACTTTTGCGTTTGCTAAAACCTCTTTAGCTCTGCTTCTACCAACTCCAAAAATATAAGTTAATGAAATAACTCCTCTTTTATTCTTTGGTATGTCTATTCCTGCTATTCTTGCCATAATTCTTAGCCTTGTCTTTGTTTAAATCTAGGATTTTTTTTGTTTATTACGTATAATCTTCCTTTACGACGTACAATTTTGCAATCTGCACTTCTTTTTTTTAGGGATGTTCTTACTTTCATTTTTTCGTTTTTTATTTACAGTGAGATAAATCTCTTTAAAATAATAAGTTTGCAAAATTACAAAATATTATTCATATATTCTTATAATATAATTAATATCTATAAGTTATTCTAGCAATTGATAAGTCATAAGGGCTCATCTCCAGTTTAACTTTATCTCCTGGTAATAATTTAATATAAAATTTTCTCATTTTACCAGATATATGAGCAGTAACAATATGTCCGTTTTCTAATTCCACACGAAACATTGCATTAGATAATGCTTGAGTTATAACTCCATCTTGTTCTATTGCTGGTTGCTTTGCCATACTTATGAGATTGTTTTTCTTTTATTTCCTGTTTTCATTAATCCATCATAATGACGATTTAATAAATGAGATTCTACTTGTTGAATAGTATCCATTACCACTCCAACCATAATGATTAAAGAAGTTCCTCCATAGAACATTGCCCAACCACCTTGCACTCCAAACTTAACAACAAATGCTGGTAAAATTGCTAAAAGTGCTAAAAGAATAGATCCTGGTAATGTAATTCTTGATAATATTGTATCTAAGAAATCAGCTGTTTCGGTTCCTGGCTTATAGCCTGGAATAAATCCGCCACCTCTTTTTAAATCATCCGCCATCTTATTTGTAGGTATTGTAATTGCTGTATAAAAATAACCGAAAATGATTATTAGAATAGCAAATAGTACATTATACCATAATCCGAACATATCGGTAAACTCTGCTCCAATACTTTTTATAGTTTCATTTTCTGAATTCTGTAATAAAGCTGGCACAAACATAATTGCTTGAGCAAATATAATTGGCATAACTCCTGCTGAATTTAATTTTAAAGGGACATAATCTCTTGCTCCATCTAAACTTTCAATTGTTCCTCCAACAGTTCTTCTAGCATATTTTACTGCAATTTTTCTAATTGCGGTTACTAAAAACACTGCTGCCATAATTACAAGTAACCAAACAACTACTTCAATTAACACCATCATTAAACCTCCATTACCCGATTTTAATTTTGATGCTACTTCTTGCATAAATGCTTCTGGTAATCTTGCAATAATTCCAATGGTAATTAATAAAGAAATACCATTTCCAATTCCTTTTTCAGTGATACGTTCACCTAACCACATTGCGAATACAGTACCTGTAGTTAATAATAATATTGATGAAAACCAGAAATTAAATCCTGTAAGTAAAAATGCATTATCTGGAACACCTAAACTACGTAAACTCATTAAATAAGTTGGCGCTTGTACTATTAATATAACAATAGTTAACCAACGTGTGATTTGTGTGATTTTTTTATTACCGCTTTCACCTTCATTTTTTAATTTTTGAAGGTATGGAATTGCAATTCCCATTAATTGAACTACAATAGATGCAGAAATATAAGGCATAACTCCTAAAGCCATGATTGAAGCACGAGCAAAAGCCCCACCAGTAAACATATCTAAAACACCTAAAATTCCATTTCCTCCTGCTTTATCACTTAAGCCTGATAATTGTGCTGCATCAATCCCTGGTAATGGTACGTGAGCGGCAAAACGATATACAGCTAATAAAATTAAAGTAAGAATAATCTTATTTCTAAGCTCTTCAATCTTCCATATATCCTGTATAGTACTTATAAATTTCTTCATCTTAAATTTTATTATAAAGTAACTGCTTTTCCTCCTGCTTTCTCAATAGCAACTTTAGCTGTTTCCGTAAATTTATGAACTGTTATATCTAACTTAGCATTTAATTCGCCTCTACCTAGTATTTTAACTAAGTCATTTTTACGAACTAATCTAGCTTCTACTAAAGTTTCCATAGTAACAGCTCCTTTTAATCTGCCATTATCTACAAATTCTTGTAATTTATCTAAATTAATACCTAAGTATTCTTTACGGTTTATGTTAGTGAAACCAAATTTTGGTACACGTTTTTGTAAAGGCATTTGTCCACCTTCAAATCCAATTTTTCTTGAATATCCTGAACGTGATTTTTGTCCTTTATGACCTCTAGTAGCGGTACCGCCTTTTCCAGATCCTTGACCTCTACCTATTCTTTTACTAGTTTTCACAGACCCTTTTGCTGGTCTTAAGTTATTTAATTGCATAACTAATATATATATTAAGCTTCTTTAACAGAAACTAAGTGTTTAATTGTATTTACCATTCCTATAATCTGAGGTGTTGCATTATGCTCTACCTCTTGATTTAATTTTCTTAAGCCTAAAGCTATCAAAGTTAATTTTTGATTTTTAGGTCTTCTTATAGCACTTTTTACTTGCTTTACTGTTATTTTTTTCATTTTTGTCTTATTTATTAGATAACTAATTATCCGTTAAAAACTTTACTTAAAGAAATACCTCTTTGTTTTGCTATAGTATTTGCGTCTCTAAGGTTTAATAAAGCATCAAAAGTTGCTTTTACTACATTATGAGCATTTGAAGATCCTTGTGATTTTGATAATACATCGTGCACACCAACAGACTCCAATACGGCACGAACTGCACCACCTGCAATAACTCCAGTACCATTAGATGCTGGTTTTAAAAACACTTTAGCTCCTCCAAATTTACCTTTTTGTTCATGAGGTAAAGATTGATTTAAAATAGGAATTCTAACTAGATTCTTTTTTGCATCTTCTATAGCTTTTGCAATAGCAGAAGCAACATCTTTAGATTTACCCATTCCGTGTCCTACAACACCATCTCCGTTTCCAACAACAACAATTGCAGAGAACCCAAAAGTTCTACCTCCTTTTGTTACCTTAGTAACTCTGTTTACACCAACTAAATGATCTTTTAAATCTAATCCACTTGGTTTTACTCTTTCTACGTTTGAATATTTTTTATACATCTCGTGTCTTTAAAATTTTAATCCAGCTTCTCTAGCTCCTTCAGCTAATGATTTAATTCTTCCATGATATAACAATCCGTTTCTATCAAAAGAACAAATTTCAATACCTGCTTTAATAGCTTTTTCAGCTAAAAGTTTTCCAACTTCTTTTGCAGTTTCAGTTTTATTTCCTTTTGCTTTGATACTTTTTGATCTTGATGATACAGCTACTAATGTAACAGCGTTTACATCATCTATCATTTGAGCTTCAATTTCTTTATTACTTCTAAAAACAGATAATCTTGGTCTAGTTGCAGTTCCAGAAACATTTTTTCTAATTCTTTTTTTGATACGTAATCTACGTTCTAGCTTAGTTAATGCCATTTTACTTTGTTTTTAGCTATTATGCTGTTTTACCAGCTTTTCTTCTTAATACTTCTCCTACAAACTTAATTCCTTTACCTTTATATGGTTCAGGCTTACGCATTGAACGTATTTTAGCGGCTACTTGACCAACTAATTGCTTATCAAATGAAGTTAATTTAATAATTGGATTCTTTCCTTTTTGAGAAATTGTTTCAATTTTAACTTCAGGAGCTATAGACATAACTATGGTATGTGAATAACCAACAGCTAAATCTAAAACTTGTCCTTGATTTGATGCTCTATATCCAACACCAACTAATTCTAATTCTTTAGTCCAACCTTTTGATACTCCTTCAATCATATTAGCTAACAAAGCTCTATATAAACCATGTTTTGCTTTATGACTTTTACTTTCTGATGGTCTTTCTAAATTAATAGTACCATCTTCAATTTTTACCGCTATCTCAATTATTTCTTGAGACAACTCGCCTAGTTTTCCTTTTACTGTAACTACGTTGTTTTTTACATCAACTGTAACTCCATCTGGAATTGTTATTGGGCTTTTACCTATTCTTGACATCTTTTATAATACTTTTTAGTGAACGTAACATAAAACTTCTCCACCTACATTTTCTTGACTCGCTTTTTTGTTTGTCATTACTCCTTTAGATGTAGAAACTATTGCAATACCTAAACCATTTAATACTCTTGGTAATTCGTTTGTACTTACATACTTACGTAAACCTGGTTTACTTACACGTTCTAATTTTTTAATAACTGCTTGTTTTGTAACTTTATCATATTTTAAAGCTATCTTGATAGTACCTTGAATGGTATTATTTTCAAATTTATAACTTAAGATGTAACCTTGTTCAAAAAGTATCTTAGTCATTTCTTTTTTAAGATTAGAAGCTGGTATTTCAACAACTCTTTTTCCTGCTGCTGCAGCATTTCTAATTCTTGTTAGGTAATCTGATATTGGATCTGTTAACATATTTTATTTAATTTCGGAAATGGTTTTTAGTCTTTACTAAACCTGTATCCATTAATATTCTTTATTCTATTGTTTACCAACTTGCTTTTCTTACACCTGGTATTAAACCGTTATTAGCCATTTCTCTAAATGTAACACGACTAATTCCAAACTGACGCATGTAACCTTTTGGTCTTCCTGTTAATTTACAACGATTGTGCATACGAATTGGAGAAGCATTTTTAGGTAATTTTTGCAAACCTACATAATCTCCTGCTTCTTTTAAAGCTTTTCTTTTAGCTGCATATTTAGCAACTGTTTTTGCTCTTTTAACTTCACGAGCTTTCATTGATTCTTTTGCCATATCTTAGTTCTTTTGGAAAGGTAAACCTAATTCTTTTAATAATGATTTTGCTTCTTTATCAGTATCTGCTGTAGTAACAAATGTGATATCCATTCCTGAAATTTTATTGATTTTATCAATATTTATTTCTGGAAAAATGATTTGCTCTGTAATTCCTAAAGTATAGTTACCTCTACCATCAAATCCTGTAGCTTTAATACCTTTAAAATCTCTTACACGAGGTAAAGATGCTGTAACAAATCTATCTAAAAATTCATACATTTTAGTTCCACGTAAAGTAACTTTAGCACCAATTGGCATTCCTTTACGTAATTTAAATGCAGCAATATCTTTTTTAGATATAGTTGCTAATGCTTTTTGACCTGTAATCATTGTTAACTCATCAACAGCATATTCAATTAACTTTTTATCAGCAATTGCAGCTCCTACTCCTTTACTTAACACTATTTTTGTTAATTTAGGAATTTGCATTATGTTTTTATAACCAAACTCTTCCTTTAATGCAGTTTTAATACGGTTATTATATTCTTCTTTAAGTCTTGTTGTCATAACTATATTACGTTATTAGTTTTCTTTGAAAAACGAACCTTTTTATCACCTTCTACACGGAAACCTACTCTAGTAACATTTCCATTTTCAACTAACATTAAGTTAGATATGTGAATTGGTGCTTCAAATTTATTAATACCTCCTTGTGGATTTTGCGCACTAGGTTTAACATGTTTTGATATCATGTTTACACCTTCTACAATAGCTCTATAATCTTTAGTAACTATTTTTAAAATCTTACCTTCTGAACCTTTATTGGCTCCAGCAGTAACTTTTACTAAGTCTCCTGTTTTTAATTTAATTTTCATAATTCTAATAAAATATTATTAAAGTACTTCAGGAGCTAATGATACAATTTTCATGAATTGTTTATCACGAAGCTCTCTTGCTACTGGTCCGAAAACACGAGTTCCTTTCATTTCACCAGAAGTTGAATCTAATAATACACAAGCATTATCATCAAATCTAATGTAAGAACCGTCTTTACGTCTTATTTCTTTTTTCACTCTAACAACTACCGCTTTAGATACTTGCCCTTTCTTAGTAGTTCCATTTGGCGCAGCATGCTTAACAGAAACAACAATTTTATCTCCAATAGAAGCATAACGCTTTTTTGTACCACCTAGCACTCTAATTACTAAAACTTCTTTAGCTCCAGTATTATCGGCTACCTTTAATCTTGATTCTTGCTGTAACATATTATTTAGCTCTTTCTAAAATTTCTACTAATCTCCAACGCTTTGTTTTACTAAGAGGTCGTGTTTCCATAATTTTTACGGTATCACCTATATTACACTCGTTTTTATCATCGTGTGCGACATATTTCTTAGTCTTAAGTACGAATTTTCCGTACATAGGGTGCTTTGTTCTTTTAACTTCTGAAACAACAATAGATTTCTCCATTTTGTTACTAGAAACTACACCAATTCTTTCTTTTCTAAGATTTCTTTTTTCCATCTTTTATATTCCGAAATACTATTGTAATTCTCTTTTAGTTAATTCTGTAGCTAATCTAGCAACATTTCTTCTTAATCCTTTTAATTCTATTGGTGACTCTAATGGAGATATTGCATGTGTCATTTTAAGATCTGTTAAGTTCTTTTTTAATGTTGCAAACTGCTCGTTTAGTTCGTCTATAGATAACTTTATAATTTCTGACTGTTTCATCTTGAATAAATTAAGCTTTAGTATAATCGTTAGCTATTACTAGTTTTGTTCTTACTGGTAACTTTTGAGCTGCCAAACGTAACGCTTCTCTTGCAACTTCTTCAGATACACCTCCTACTTCAAACATAATTCTTCCTGGTTTAACTACAGCAACAAAATATTCAGGAGACCCTTTACCTTTACCCATACGTACTTCTAATGGTTTTTTAGTAATAGGCTTGTCTGGAAATATCTTAATCCATAATTGACCTTGTCTTTTCATGTGTCTAGTTGCTGCAATACGTGCTGCTTCTATTTGACGAGAAGTAAGTAAATCTTGATCTAAGGCTTTAATTCCAAACATTCCGTTTGAAAGGCGATGTCCTCTTTGAGAATTCCCTTTCATGTTTCCTTTACCTTTCTGAACTTTACGTCTTCTAACTCTTTTTGGTTGTAACATAATAATTTATGATTTAAAATTAAGGTTTTGTTTTAACAACTAAGCCTCAAAATTATTTTTTATCTTCTTCTTTGAGGTTTTCTTGGACCACCTTTTCCTCCTTTACCTTGTTTTTTAGACAAGCCAACTAATGGATTAAGTTCTCTCTTTCCGTACACTTCACCTTTCATTATCCAAACTTTAACACCAATCTTACCATAAGCAGTATTTGACTCTACCAATGCATAATCAATATCAGCTCTAAATGTAGATAAAGGTATTCTTCCCTCTTTATAGTGTTCGGTTCTTGCCATCTCAGCTCCATTTAAACGACCTGCTATTTCAATCTTTATACCTTCACAATTCATTCTCATTGTTGCTTGAATAGCCATTTTGATAGCTCTCTTGTAAGAGATTCTGTTTTCAATCTGACGTGCAACACTTGCAGCTACTAGAGTGGCATCTAATTCTGGTCTTTTAATTTCAAAAATATTAATTTGAACTTCTTTCCCAGTAATTTTTCTCAACTCTTCTTTCAACTTATCAACTTCTTGACCACCTTTACCAATAATGATACCTGGTCTTGCTGTTGTAATTGTAACTGTAATTAACTTTAAAGTTCTTTCAATTATAATTCTAGATACACTTGCTTTGTATAAACGAGCAGAAATATATTCTCTAATTTTATAATCTTCAGCTAATTTATCACCATAATCGTTTCCACCATACCAGTTAGACTCCCAACCTCTGATGATACCTAATCTATTTCCTATTGGATTTGTTTTTTGTCCCATATCTATTTATGATGCTTTATTATTAACTCCTAAAATTAATGTTACGTGATTAGAACGTTTTCTAATACGATGAGCTCTACCTTGAGGTGCTGGTCTTAATCTCTTAAGCATACTTGCACTATCAACATAAATTTCTTTAACAAATAATCCTGCTTCTTCAATAGCTGCATCTTCATTTTTAGATTGCCAACTTGCAATAGCAGATAGCATTAATTTCTCTAAATTGATTGATGCCTCTTTAGGATTAAACTTTAAGACTTGAAGTGCTTTTTCAACTTCCATACCTCTTACTAAATCAGCAACGATACGCATTTTTCTAGGCGATGTTGGACAACCATTTAATTTAGCGAAAAATTGATTTTTCTTCGCTTCCTTACGTTGTTCTGCCATTAATCTTTTACGACTTCCCATAATCTAGCTTATTTTCTTCCTTTATTTTTATTACCACCATGACCTCTGAATGAACGAGTCGGTGAAAATTCTCCTAACTTATGACCAACCATATTTTCAGTTACGTAAACAGGAATAAATTGTTTCCCATTATGAACTCCAAATGTTTGACCTACAAAATCTGGGCTTATCATTGAAGCCCTAGACCATGTTTTAATTACAGGTGTTTTACCTGCTTCTTTATTCTTTTGAACTTTTATCTCTAGCTTATAGCTAATAAAAGGTCCTTTTTTAAGTGAACGAGCCATATCTTATTTTATTTTTTTCTGCGTTCTACAATATGTTTATTACTATCTTTTGTTCTAGAACGTGTTCTATATCCTTTTGCAGGGATACCGTTTCTTGAACGAGGATGACCTCCAGAAGACTTACCTTCTCCACCACCCATTGGGTGATCAACAGGGTTCATCACTACTGGTCTTGTTCTTGGTCTTCTTCCTAACCATCTACTTCTACCTGCTTTACCAGATACAATTAATTGATGCTCAGAATTTGAAACCACTCCAATTGTAGCTTTACAAGTTACTAATATTAATCTTATCTCTCCAGAAGGTAATTTAACAGTTGCGTACTTACCATCTCTTGCCATTAATTGAGCAAATGACCCAGCACTTCTAGCCATAACAGCTCCTTGACCTGGACGTAATTCTATACATGAAACTACAGTTCCCAAAGGAATATCGCTTAAAGGCATACAATTACCAACTTCAGGAGCAATATTGCTACCAGAAACGATTACTTTATCTACTACAAATCCATTTTGAGCAATTACATATCTTTTTTCTCCATCAGCATAAAACAATAATGCAATATAAGCTGTTCTATTTGGATCATATTCAATTGATTTGATTGTAGCAGGAATGTTATCTTTATCTCTTTTAAAATCAATAATTCTATACATTTTTTTATGACCACCACCAATATTACGTGTTGTCATTCTACCTTGACTGTTTCTACCACCACTTCTTTTCTTAGGAGCTAGTAAACTTTTCTCTGGTTTTGCAGTAGTAACCATATCAAAATCGGTTACAACTCTAAAACGCTGACCAGGTGTTACTGGTTTTAATTTTCTTAATGCCATTTTCTAGATATTGCTATATAAATCAATATTATCTCCTTCTGCTAACTGTACTACTGCTTTTTTATAAGCAGATTTCATTCCTGTTACCATACCTTTTTTAGTAAATTTAGTATTTCTTTTCACAGGATAATTCATCGTTCTAACTCTTACAACTGAAACTCCATAAGCCTCTTCAATAGCCAATTTTATTTCAATTTTGTTAGATTTACTATTTACAGCAAAAGTATAGCGGTTTAAAACTTCGCTACTGTCCATTGCTTTCTCAGTAATTATAGGTTTAATTAAAACACTCATTGCTATTGATTTGTAAGGTTAGCTATTATTTCTTCCACACAAGACTCTGAAATTACTAATTTATTAGTATTTAAAATACCGTAAGTGTTTAATTCAGAAGTTTTTACAACTTTAACGCCTTGTAAATTTCGTGAGGACAAATATACATTATTATTTGATGCAGCCAAGACAAATAAAGATTTTTTATTATTTAATTCCATACCTTTTAATACGGTCGTGAAATTTTTTGTTTTTGGAGCGTCAAAATCGAAGTCCTCAACAATAATAATATTATTTTCTTTTGCTTTAATTGAAAAAGCAGATTGTCTTGCTAATTTTTTTAATCCTTTATTTAATTTAAAAGAATAATCTCTAGGTCTTGGTCCGAACATACGTCCACCACCTCTAAAAACACCAGATTTTATACTACCAGCACGTGCTGTACCAGTTCCTTTTTGTTTTTTAATTTTTCTAGTTGACCCAGTAATTTCAGCTCTTTCTTTAGCTTTATGAGTACCTTGTCTTTTATTTGCTAAATGTTGTTTCACATCTAGATATACAGCATGTTCATTTGGTTCTATTCCAAAAACTGCATCTGAAAGCTCAACACTTCTTCCAGTATTTTTCCCGTTGATATCTATTACAGCTACTTTCATTATTTTTGAATAATTACGTAAGCGTTTTTATGACCTGGTACAGCACCTTTTACTATCAAAAGATTCTTATCTGTAACAACTTTTAAAACTCTTAAATTTTGAACTTTGATGGTGTCACCACCCATTCTACCAGCCATTCGCATTCCTTTAAATACTCTTGCAGGATAAGATGCAGCACCAATAGAACCAGGAGCTCTTAAACGGTTATGCTGACCGTGAGTTGCTTGACCAACTCCTGCAAATCCATGACGTTTTACAACCCCTTGGAAACCTTTACCTTTAGAAGTACCTGTTACATCAACAAACTCACCTTCTTCAAAGTGATCTACTGAGATGGTATCTCCTAATTTATATTCTTTTTCAAATCCTTGAAATTCAACGATACGCCTTTTAGCGACAGTTCCTGCTTTTTTAAAGTGACCTTTTAAAGCATTAGTTGTCTGCTTTTCAGCTTTGTCATCGAAACCAAGTTGTAGCGCTTCATAGCCGTCAACCTCTTTGGTTCTGACTTGGGTAACTACGCAAGGACCAACCTCAATAACGGTACATGGCATATTCTTACCATTCTCGTCAAAAATACTGGTCATACCTATTTTTTTTCCTATTAACCCAGACATGTAATTAATTTTTTGGAATTTAGATTTAAAAAAACCGATTCCGTTATACTTATTTTTCTGTTGACTGCAACAGCACATTATTTATAAAAAAATTCAGGGAAAATATGACTCAACCCTGAATTATATTTTTCCGTTTTTCCATCGCTAAAGCTCAGGACATGTAACTCTATTTTTATAGAGCGTGCAAACTTACACTTTTATTTCCACTTCTACACCACTTGGAAGCTCTAATTTCATTAAAGCGTCAATTGTTTTTGAAGAAGAACTGTAAATGTCAATTAATCTCTTGTAAGCGCATAGTTGAAATTGCTCTCTAGATTTTTTATTTACGTGAGGAGAACGTAATACCGTAAATATTTTTTTACGTGTTGGCAATGGAATTGGTCCATTAACAACTGCTCCTGTACTTTTTACTGTTTTTACAATTTTCTCAGCAGATTTATCTACTAAATTGTAATCGTAAGATTTTAACTTTATTCTAACTTTGTGACTCATCTTTTTTATAATTTAGTATTATCCTTTTGCTTTTTTAAT
>CAYOFS010000002.1:0-50619 GCA_964403095.1 uncultured Flavobacteriaceae bacterium
AAAACAGTAATTTTAACACGCCACTAACCATACAGGAACCGTTGATAAAGTTGTTTTTCAATACAGATTTTTTACGTCAGAAAAGAATTTATTTGTTAAATTACCTTATTAATTCCTGGTTTTATATGTGATTTGTTTTATATAGCTTTAAGTACTTGTAACGCTTTATCTACACTATCGATTCTTATAAAAGTAATAAGCAAACGCAAACCCTGTTTAGTTTCTTTTTCTTTCATTACGCAAGTGGTTTTATTGTTTTGTACATAGGTCAATATACGTGTAAATTTATCGCTATTATAAAAATCAGATTGCTGGTTACCTACAAAATAGCCTATCATTCTTTTTTGTTTTAGGATGATTTTTTCCAATCCAAATTTTCTTGCCAGCCATTTTATTTTAACCGAGTTTAGTAAATCAACTACAGGTGTTGGAATTTCACCAAAACGGTCTGTTATATTTTTTTCAAATAATAGCAATTCGGCTTCCGATTCAATGATGCTTAATTCCTCGTAAAGCGTTAATCTTTCCGATATAATCGAAATATAATCATCTGGTATTAAGATTTCAAAATCGGTATCTAATTGCACTTCTTTTACATAATTCTTAATTTTATCGTTTTGTTCTTCTTTGTATAATTCCTTAAATTCTGTTTCTTTTAATTCTTCAATAGCTTCATTTAATATTTTTTGATAGGTATCAAAACCAATATCGTTTATAAAACCACTTTGTTCGCCACCAAGTAAATCTCCTGCTCCACGAATTTCTAAATCTTTCATAGCAATATTTAATCCGCTACCAAGCTCATTAAATAAAATTAAAGCTTCAATACGTTTTCTAGCATCAGTACTCATCATATGGTAAGGCGGCGTTATAAAATAACAGAAGGCTTTTTTGTTTGATCTACCAACACGACCACGCATTTGATGTAAATCACTCAAGCCAAAATTATTGGCGTTATTTATAAAAATAGTATTCGCATTTGGCACATCTAAACCACTTTCAATAATGGTTGTAGAAACCAAAACATCAAACTCATTATTCATAAAAGCAAGCATCAAACTTTCTAGTTTTTTACCTTCCATTTGTCCGTGACCAATGCCTATTTTAGCATTAGGAACTAGTCGTTGTACTAAACCAGCCACTTCTTTAATATTTTCAATTCTGTTATGGATAAAAAACACTTGTCCGCCACGAGAAGTTTCATACTGAACTGCATCACGTATGGTTTCTTCGTTAAAACGAATAACATTACTCTCAATAGGATGTCTATTTGGTGGCGCAGTAGCAATAATAGATAAATCCCGAGCTGCCATTAAGGAAAATTGTAAGGTTCTCGGAATTGGTGTTGCTGTTAATGTTAGCGTATCAACATTTTCTTTAATGGTTTTTAGTTTATCTTTTACATTGACACCAAATTTTTGTTCTTCGTCAATAATTAACAAGCCTAAATCTTTAAATTTCACCTTTTTATTAACTAGTTGATGTGTTCCGATAACAATATCTACCGCACCATTATCTAAGCCTTTTATAACTTCGTTTCGCTGTTTGGTTGTTCTAAAACGGTTGAGATAATCTATGGTAACTGGAAAATCTTTTAAACGCTCCGTAAAAGTTTTGAAGTGCTGAAAAGCCAAAATAGTTGTTGGTACTAAAATAGCGACTTGTTTGCCATTATCAACAGCTTTAAACGCAGCTCTTATGGCAATTTCGGTTTTACCAAAACCAACATCACCACAAACCAATCTATCCATTGGTCGCTCATTTTCCATATCTGCTTTTACATCTTGCGTTGCCTTGTATTGATCTGGCGTGTCTTGGTAAATAAAACTTGCTTCTAGCTCATGTTGCATGTGTGTATCAGGTCCAAAAGCATGTCCTTTTTGCATTTTCCTTTTTGCGTATAGCTGAATTAAATTATAAGCAACATGTTTAATTCTAGATTTTGTTTTTTGTTTAATTTTTTTCCAAACACCTGAACCTAATTTATATATTTTAGGAGTTTTCCCGTCTTTACCAGAATATTTTGATATTTTATGAAGCGAATGAATACTTATATATAGCACATCTCGTTCGCCATAAATTAATTTTATAGCTTCTTGTTTAGATGTTGTACCTTGATTTACACCAATACCTGCAATATCGATCTTTTGTAAACCGCCAAATTTTCCAATTCCATGATCAATATGCGTAACATAATCGCCTATTTGAAGATGTGTTAATTCCTTTAAAGTTATGGCTTGTTTTTTACTAAAATTGTTCTTTAAACGAAATTTGTGATACCTTTCAAAAATCTGATGATCGGTATAACAAACCAATTTTTTATCCACATCAACAAAACCTTGATACATTGGAAAAACAATGGTTTTATATTGAATTTCTTGCTCTTGATTATCCAAAATATCGTGAAAACGTTTGGCTTGTTTTTCATTATCGCAGCAGATGATGTTTTGAAAACCTGCTTTGGTGTTTTCGTTTAAATTCTCAATAAGTAATGGGAATTTCTTATTAAAACTTGGTTGCGGTTGTGTGTTGAATTCCCATCTTCCGTCTTCCCAAAGGGAAGAAACCCCAATCTTTGTTTTGTCTTTGTTGTTGTTGTGGTGGTTTCCAACCTTGACAGTGTTATTTTTGTTGCGGTTATTAACTCTGGTAAGGTTTAAGTTAATTAAAGAAAACTCTTGTAATTGATTTAGTATTAAATCGCCTTTACAAAATAGTGCTTTTGGTGCTGCTCGTTTTATTTCGCCTTCTAAATTTACAAAATCACGTTCTGCTTTAGTAAACAACTTATCTAAATCATCTTTTAAATTTATTGTGTTTTTAGTAAAAACAACTGTTTTTGAAGCAATATATTTTAAAAAACTGATGCGTTTTTCTTCCAATGTTTTATTAGCAACATTTGGTAAAACACTTATTTTTTTTATTTTTTCAATGGAAAGCTGCGTTTCGACATCAAAGGTTCTTATACTATCTATTTCATCGCCAAAAAATTCTATTCGGTATGGTTCATCATTACTATACGAAAATACATCAATAATTCCACCACGAACAGCAAATTGCCCTGGCTCACTAACAAAATCAACACGAGTGAATTTATATTCAAATAGCATTTCGTTTATAAAATCGAGTGATAACTCTTCGCCTACATTTATTTTAAGGGTGTTTTTATCAAGTTCCGTTTTGGTAATTACTTGCTCAAACAATGCTTGAGGATACGTAACAATTATGGCTGGTTTTCTACGTGAATTGATTCTGTTTAAAACTTCTGATCGCAATAAAATATTTGCATTGTCGGTTTGGTCAATTTCGTAAGCTCTACGATAAGAAGCAGGATAAAAAAGCAAGTTTTTTTCTCCTAAAAGTTGCTCTAAATCGTTTAAATAATAAGCAGCTTCTTCTTTGTCTTCAAAAATTAATAAAAAAGGTTTTTCGGTTTTTTTAAATACTTCGGCAATCAAAAAAGACAATGAGGAGCCAACCAAATTCGATATTTGAATTTGTTGTTTTTCCTTTTTTAATGCTTGAATAATCTGCTTTGTTTTATCAGATTGCTCAAATTTTGTAGTAATTACTTGGTGTGTCAACTGTCTATTTGTTTATTTGTTGATACGTTTATTTGTGGCAAATATAGATTTATTCTTGATGCTATTAGTTATTTTATCTGATTTTGACAAACAAACGATAAATTGTATTAAAACAATAATTTATTTTAGTACAAGCTTTATATCCTTTAAATAATCCGTACAAACATCTTTTATAGTTGTTTCAAGACTTTCAAATTCAAAATTCAAATCGTTTTTAATTTTATCAGAAGAATATTGGTATTTACTTAAAGAAGCACTTGCTGAATGTTTGGTAATCATAGGTGTTTTTCTGGTAATAAAACTTTTAATTGCTTCTAATCGCCAAGCAACATTACTTAGTGTTTTACCTATTAAAAATAAGTAAGGAAATCAATAAACTTTATTGAAAATTTAATTAATTGTATATTTGTAATATGGAGAAATCTGAAATACGAATATACAAAAACCCCAATGGAAATACTTCAATTGAAGTCAAATTAGATAACGAAACTGTTTGGCTTAATCAGTATCAACTTGAAGCACTTTTTCAAACAGATAGAACCTCTGTAAATCGACATATCCGAAATATTTATAAGACGGAAGAACTTGACGAAAACCGAACTTGTGCAAAAATTGCACAAGTTCAAAAAGAAGGAAAAAGAACAATTAAAAGAAGTATTAAATATTATAATTTAGATGTAATTATTGCTGTTGGATACAGAGTTAATTCAAAACAAGGTACTGAATTTAGAATTTGGGCTAATCAATTACTTCGAGAATATCTTATCAAAGGATTTACTATAAATCAAGAGAAATTAGAAAAACAAAACAAACAATTACTTGAACTCAAAGAAACTGTAAAAATATTGAGTAATGTTGTTTCAGATAAAGAATTATCAAATGATGAAAGTAAAGGTCTTTTAGATATAATTTCTGATTATTCTTACGCTCTTGATGTTCTTGATAAATATGATTATCAATCATTAAGTATTGAAAACATTACAACAAATGAATTATACCAATTAACATATAAAGAAGCGATACTTCAAATACAATTAACAAAAAGAGTTTATGGAAATAGTGATTTGTTTGGACACGAAAAAGACAAATCATTTAGGAGTTCAATAGCGACTATTTATCAAACTTTTGGAGGAGTAGATTTGTACCCAAGTATTGAAGAAAAAGCTGCCAATTTATTATATTTTGTTGTCAAAAATCATTCATTTTCAGATGGAAACAAACGAATTGCAGCGTTCTTGTTTCTATACTTTCTTGAAAAAAATGGAATATTGAGAACCGATAAAGGAGAAAAAAGAATCGCAGATAATACATTAGTAGCATTAACATTAATGATTGCAATTAGTAAACCAGAAGAAAAAGATACTATGGTTAAAATTATAGTGAATTTAATAAATAAGAATAATTAATAACACTCGCTAATAAAATGTAAATGTAATTGGGGTTTTGTGATAAATACAAGTTTAGTAAGTACTTTAAGTTGGCTACTATTCTTAAATTAATCATTCCAAATCTTTTACATAATCCGTACAAACATCTTTTATAGTTGTTTCAAGACTTTCAAATTCAAAATTCAAATCGTTTTTAATTTTATCAGAAGAATATTGGTATTTACTTAAAGAAGCACTTGCTGAATGTTTGGTAATCATAGGTGTTTTTCTGGTAATAAAACTTTTAATTGCTTCTAATCGCCAAGCAACATTACTTAGTGTTTTACCTACTTTTATTGTTGGTCGGTTTTTATTAAAAGCATCGGTAATTTTAAAAAATAAGCTTTTAAACGAACTATTTTCTGATACTAAAATATATCTTTCGTTTATAATTTTACTATTCATTAAATCAATCATGGCTTTTACAACATCTTTTACACCAACAAAACCTGTAATTCCTTCCGTGTAAAAGTTAAAGTCGTTATAGAATTTTTTAAATAATTCACCAGGTCCATTCTGCCAAAATCCCGAGCCTAAAATCACACCAGGATTTACCATTACAATATCTAAACCTTCTTGAGTTGCTCGCCAAACTTCCATTTCGGCACCATATTTAGTAATGGCATAACCGTAATTGTTGGTTTCACTATTCCATTCGTTTGTTTCGTCAATTAATTGTGATATTTTATCTTTTTTAGAAGACAAAAGATGTGCTTTTTTTTCAATAGTAGCAATGGAACTTACAAAACAAAATTTTTCAATTTTATTAGCTATGGCTAAATTTACCATATTTGCTGTGCCTTCAATATTTGTTTTTCGCATTTGCTTATAATCTATTTTGTCAAATGAAACTATTGCTGCACAATGATAAACATGAGTTATATTTTCAAACGCTTTTTCAAGCGATGGAACATCAATAACATCAGACTCAATCCATTCAATTTTTTCAAAGTGAGTTTTAAAATCATCGGTATAATAACTAAAAACATTCTCAACTGCCTTTAAATTACTATTTTTTCTATGTATTGCACGAATTTTATCTTCGGTTAAAGATAATTTATATAATAAATGCGAACCGACTAAACCTGTTCCTCCTGTTACTAAAATCATTTTGTAAAAATACGTATTTATTTGGTTGAATTTAATAGTGTAATAAGATAAATCAAGTCTTGTTTCTTTTTTTCTTGAACCTTTTTCTATTGGCTCTTTTTAATTATCTTTGCATTCTAAAAAACATTAATAAAATGGATAAGTTTGTAGAAGAATTACGTTGGAGAGGAATGTTGCATGATATTATGCCTGGAACAGAAGAGCAATTAGCTAAAGAAATGACTTCGGCTTATATTGGTTTTGACCCAACGGCAGATTCTTTACATATTGGTAGCTTGGTTCAGATTATTTTATTGATGCACTTTCAAAAACATGGCCATAAACCCATTGCTTTAATTGGTGGAGCAACTGGTATGATTGGTGATCCATCGGGAAAATCGGCTGAACGTAATTTATTAAATGAAGTTGCTTTAGCAAAAAACATTGCTGGTGTAAAAGCACAATTAGAACGATTTTTAGATTTTAATTCAAGACAAGATAATTCAGCTGAACTAGTAAATAACTACGATTGGATGAAAGATTTATCTTTTCTTGATTTTGCTCGTGATATTGGTAAACATATTACCGTAAATTATATGATGTCTAAAGAATCGGTTAAAAAACGATTGAGTTCTGAGTCTAAAGTTGGTATGAGTTTTACAGAATTCACGTATCAGCTAATTCAAGGTTTTGACTTTTTACATTTATATAAAGAGAAAAATTGTAAGCTTCAAATTGGTGGTTCCGACCAATGGGGAAATATTACTACAGGTACGGAATTAGTACGAAGAAAAGTACAAGGTAAGGCGTATGCACTTACTTGCCCATTAATTACAAAAGCTGACGGAACAAAATTTGGTAAAACCGAAGGAGGAAATGTTTGGTTAGACTCTAAAAGAACATCGCCTTATAAATTCTATCAATACTGGTTTAATTCAAGCGATGCTGATGCAGAGAAATATGTAAAGATTTTTACTTTTTTAACAAAGGAAGAAATTGAAACTTTAATAAAAGAACATCAAGAAAATCCACATTTACGCTTACTACAAAAAACTATTGGCGAAAAAGTTACTGTAATGACACATGGTCAAGATTCTTTTGAGAATGCTATAAAAGCCTCTAATATATTATTTGGAAAATCTACAGCAAGTGACTTAAAAGAACTTGATGAACAAACATTTTTAGATGTTTTTGAAGGAGTTCCACAAGCTGAAATCTCTAAAACAGACTTAGAGAACGGCATTGATATTATTACTTCTTTAAACGAAAAATCAGGCTTTTTAAAATCGAATGGTGAAGCTCGTAGAGCTTTAAAAGAAAATTCCATATCGGTAAATAAAGAAAAAGTGAATGATACTTTTAAACTTGCATCAACCGATTTAATTGCAGATAAGTTTATTTTATTACAAAGAGGAAAAAAGAATTACTTTTTATTGAAGTTTGTTTAAAAACTACTCAATACAGTAAACGAAAAATTTCTTCCTGGAGCACTTATTGAAGAAGCAAATTCTTTATAATGTACATCAAAAATATTATCTACGTTAAGCATTAATTTTATTTTACTGCTTAATTTGTAGCTCGTATTAAAATTGAATGTTTTCCAAGCAGGACTACCTAAATCGTATTCGTTTGTGTCCGAGTTTAAAGGTGTTTGATTAACGTTATCAATTCCTTCAATTAAATTATAATCGGAAAAATTCTTTTTTGCATTAAACAACACATTAAAACTTAAATCTATTTTTTCTTGAGCATAGCCTAGTTCAAAAAGTCCAAAAATTGGAGGAATAGAAGATAATGGATCTCCAGTATCCTTTGCTTTCCCTTTAGTATATGTAGCACTTGCTTTTCCGTAAAAATTAGTGTTTATTTTTCCGTTAAAGCTTAATGTTCCTCCATAAATATATGCTTGACCTTTATTTACATTAGCGATAGTTGCTAAATTTTCACCATCATAATTTATAGTTGAAATTCCGTCTAAAGCAAAGAAATCTCTAGTTATATAATTGTTAAGTAAGGTGTAATAAGTAGTAAAGCTAAGGTTGAATTTTTTATTATTAATGTATTTAATTACACCAATTTCAGCATTGTAAATATGTTCTGGTTTTAAATTAATATTTGGAACAGTTACCAAATCTTTTTTTTCTCTAACTTTACCAATATCATCAATATTTGGCGATCTAAAACCTGAAGAAATAACAACATTTAATTGCATATCTCTTTTAGGCTTAAAAACATAACCAATAGTTGCTGTTGCAGCTGTATTATTTACTGAAATATCATTTTCAGGAAGTGCTATATACGTTTCATCATGCCATTTTGCGCTTAATTTAGTGTTGGTTAATCGAACACCTGTATTTAAGGTCTCTCTTTCACTAATATCTTGACGATAATCAACATATATAGCCGAGCTCATGTACGAACTTCCTCCATCAGGATAACGAGTTTGCACGTTAAATTCCTCTTCAATACCAACTATATTATGACCATTTACGAGTAGCTTTTCTCCTTTAGATGTTGATGTAACTTTATTGTAGGAAAATTCGGCTCCATAAGATAAGGTTCGTTTATTTTTTATAGCAATTGGCACTTCAAAATCACCATTCACACTAAAAATATCCACATTTTCAAAACGATGGTATCTTTTAAAACTGGTGAATTTACGTTGTATTCTAGATTCTTTCACATTTTGATAAGCAAGTGTTATTTTACCATTATCCAGCCATTTTTTTTCTGGATTTATGTCTATTTGTGAAGACGCTAAAAAGCGTTTTTGAGGTCCATAATACCATTCGGCAAATTTTAATTCTCCGTTTTTATAATCCATTAATTTATCAAAACGATTGATATTAGACGATTCGCTATATTGAAAATTCAAATTCAAATCGGTTACTTTAGATAACGGAACTACAAATTTTTGCAGTACATCTATTTGGGTAAAACCAACATTTCGCTGCAACTCAGCATCTGAATTACCAACAGAGTTTGCGTTGTAATACGTGTCGGTATTATTAGAGTATTCGGTTTGTAAACCCCAATTATCAAAACCATGCGTTCTGTTTTTTCCCATTTTTAAATCGCTAAATTTACTACGAGAAATACTGGTAAAAGAGGCAATTTTACTGCTTTGAATTTCAGTAGAAGCGTTTAATGTTAGCTCATTATTTACTGTACTATATCTAGTTAAAAAATTAGGAATTATTTTAAGTTTTTTATTTGTTTTAGGTTTTTTAGTATAATAATGTATTACTCCTCCAAGTGCATCGGAACCATACATAACCGACGAAGGACCAAAAACAACTTCGGTTCTTTCTAGCATGTTTGGCGAAATACTAATGGAATTTTGTAAATGACCTTTACGATAAATGGCATTATTCATTCTAACTCCATCAACAACTAGTAAGATTCTATTTGCTTCCATACCTCTTAAAACTGGACTTCCGCCACCAAATTGTGATTTCTGAACTTTAATTCCTGGAATTCTAGAAAGCATATCTGCTGCTGTTTGCGGCGTAGATTTAATAATGTCTTTTTGCGATAATGTCGCTATTTCTTGAGCTATTCTACTCCTTTTAACCTCTTTTTTACTTGCGGATAAAAAGACTTCTCCTAAAGCATTTGATAAAGGAATTAAATATACTTTTTTAGTAATTAAAATTTCCTTTTTAGTTGTATTAAAATTAGTAAATGAGATGTGGTTAAAAAGCAATTTTTCAGCTAAAGAAAAGGAAGATAAATCTACAATTCCATCAATATCTGACACGCAATGTTTTTTATTATCGCTTGATGAAACGGTAACATTACTAATTAACTCATTCGTTTTTTTATTTAGAATAGTAATTTTCTGTGCTTGTAAAAAAGTAACGGTAAATAATAAAATAATAGTAATTTTCTTCACAATATTTTCTTATGTAAAAATCATTTGCAAAATAGCCAACGATTTGGGTTTTCTAAATTCTGGCAAATGTAAGGCAAAGTACTGAATTAAAATACCTAGTAATACCTGCCTGTTTTTTCCATTCATTTTTATTTTAGAAACAGCATCAAAATTTATACCAATTACACTTTTAAATAAATTAAAATCATTACCAGAAATATATGTTGCAATTGGTTTGTGAAATGAAAAACGACCTTCTTGTAAATTGAAAAAGGAATCTGTTTCTTTTGGAATATTTGGATGAAAACCTAAGAATTTGGATAGTTTTAGTAAAAAAATAATATGAAAATTACTAGTTTCAGTATGTGTATCTAACCAAATAATTGCATTTTCTATAAATTGAAAAAGACTGTTGTTTTCTGTTTCTTCTTTCAGAACAGTAGTTAATATTTCGGCTAAAAATAGCACAATAGTGTTTTTATAAATATCTGTATGTATTTTATGTAACGGCTGATAAACATTAATATCAGTAATATAATTTAATTGTGATTTATTGTTGTGTTTTGCAACAATATCTAACAATGTGAATGTTTGAAAATAAGCAATTTTAAATTTTTTATTCTTTGTGTTTTTAGATAATACACCTTTGATTAAGTAAGATTTAATTCCTTTTTCAGTATAACATTTAACTATTAAACTTGTGTCTTTAAATTTTAGTGCGCTTAGAACAATCGCTTTGGTAGATTCAATCAATAGCGTAGTTTTTTAATTGATTATAGCAACTTTACAGATAGATGTTTCACTTTTATCGGGTAATGAAAGCATAATAATATAAACTCCCGAAGCTACTTTTCTACCAACAAGATTTCGTTTATCCCAAATTGCCTTTCCTCCTTTAATTTCAATTCCTTCCAATATATTGGTTTCATAAACCAAATAACCTGCGCTGTCTAATATTTTTACATTAGTACCTCTTGGTAAATGTGTGCCATTTCGACCATCAATAGTAATAAAATCATTTTCTTTTGTTGATGGATTTGGATACGCATAGGTTTCGTCTAATTTATCACCAAATGGCGCAACATTATTATTAAAAACAACTAAACCTTTGGTTGTAGCAAAATAAACCTTTCCTGTTGAATCGTCCACTTTTATTTTGTTTATAAAATTAGATGGTAATGGTGAATTGTCAGTATTAAAAACATGTAAGGTTTTTTGTCCGCTAGGGTTTGTAGATAAAACACCGCCACTAGCAGTACCAAACCATTTATTATCGGCGCCATCTACAGCAATGGATAAAATGGGTTGCTCTCCAAGGAGTACTTGTCCTTGATTTTCATCAGTTCCTCCTTCTAATTTAATAATTATTGGGTGTGCATTATAATTATCCGAATTGAATAAGCTAGAGGTATTATCAAACCGCACCAATCCTTTTAAAGTACCAATCCACATTCTGTTATTTTTATCAACAGCAAGTGAATACACAATATTATCAGGTAGGTTTCCATTGCCTAAAATAGTATTAAGTGCTTTTGTTTTGGTGCCTTCTCTATTTAAAACTAAGACTCCATTTTGACGCATTTCTAACCATTTATTATCATTTCTATCAATTACAACATCACCTAAACCTTCTCGGGAATCTGTTATTACATCTGTAAAATCAAAACCTGTCCATGAATTTACAGTGTCAAATTTTTTAAGTTTATCTGCCACATAACCATTTGCAACCCATAAATTTCCTTGACTATCAAAATCAGTACTACTAACTGCTGCCCAATTACTAAAATTCTCAGGTCTTTTTTCTAAGCCGCTATTCAAATGTGTGTATTTAATATTTAATTCATCATCGATTACTTCTAATAACCCACCTTGCCAAGAACTAATATACACCTTGTTTTCGTGATTAGGATCAATGGTAATATCTAATAAATCTCTTGTATTACTCGGAATTGATTGATGTGCGGTGTTTATCCAATTTTCACCATTAAAATGACTAAAACCTCTATGAATACCTAAACCATTAAAATTTGATGTATGCTGACCTCCATAAACTACCCATAAATTATTATTTAAAACATCAATAGCAAAAACATCATTATATAAAGGTCCTTCTGGGTGAATTTCATCAAATTCAGTTTGGTTAAATACTTTTTTAAGAATTCCATATTTTTTAGTAGCTAAATAGGTGGTGTTATTATTAGAAAAAGAATTATTTAAAGTAAAATTTAACTCCGTTGATGCTTGTGAAAAATCAACTTGAATTAATTGTTGATTGTATGTGTATGCAATGGTTTCTAATGTGATATTTAAGTAATCAAAAGAGCTATTTATATTCACTATTTTTGTAGGATATATATTAAACTGTTGTAGTGTATTCGGGTTTAAAACCTGATATAATATGTTGTTTTTGGCTGTAAATAATTTATCTCCAAATGTTTTTATGGCTGTAAAATCACCTAGAAAACTAGCTTGTGGTTGTTGCCAATTATTAAAATCGATTAAATTAAGATTACTAGTATTTGCTGTATAAATACCATTTTCGGTTGCAGCATAAATAGTGTTTTCAAAAATTGCTGTTTGATTTATTTTTACAGTTGTTGACTGATCGCCAATATAAAAAGTATCTCCAAAATTCAAGTTTTCTATATCAAATTCTATTATGGCAAAATCGGTTGAAAAATATAATACGTTTCCATCTTGAATAATGTGATTTACTCTTTTAGAACCTGAAATATTTAAACGTTTAATATCATCAAGAATTTTAATAGATCCGTCAAAATTGACCACTTCTACAATACCATTTTCATACCCAATGATTGTTTTTTTATGAGTAGTACTGTAAAAAAAACTGGAAGTAGTCTCACCAGACAACCCATGAACAGAAGATGTTTTTTTATATTCTAAAGTAGTTTCATCATAAATAAAAATTGCATTATCACAAACAGCATAAATTTTATTATTATCAAAATAAAAATCTTTTACATTATTATACGAAAACATATCTTCCCAAGAATCGCTATAATCAATTTGAGAATATGTAGTAGTAATTGTTGTAATTACAGTTAAAATAGAAAGAAGTACTTTTAACAGATTCATGATGTTGTGCTATTTATGTAAATAAAAATCTTACTAATTTAAAGGTAAATAACGATTTTATTTCAATTTTATTCTATTGCGTACAAAAGTAATGATATTGCGCATGTTTATTGTTAACAATTGTATCTTTGTGTTAAATTACAGTAAATATGCAAAAAAAAGTACAACTTATTATATTAGATGGCTGGGGAATTACCCAGAATCCAGAAGTATCAGCAATTTACAAAGCCCAAACACCATTTTTCGATTCCTTATTAAAAAAATATCCAAATGCTAGTTTAAGAACTGATGGTTTACATGTTGGTTTACCAGAAGGTCAAATGGGAAATTCGGAAGTTGGGCACATGAATTTAGGCGCTGGTAGAGTCGTTTATCAAAACTTAGTTAAAATTAATAAAGGCTATAACGAAAAAACCTTAGATACCGAAAAAGAAGTGCAAAACGCACTCAATTACGCTAAAGAAAACAATAAAAATGTACATTTAATAGGCTTACTATCTAATGGAGGAATCCACTCGCATATTAATCATTTAAAAGGTTTATTACGTGCTGCGCATACAGCTAAATTAAATAATGTTTTTGTACATGCTTTTACCGATGGTCGTGATTGTGATCCAAAATCGGGTATTGGTTTTATAACCGAAATTGAAGAGTACATGCAAAAAACTACGGGTAAATTAGCTTCGGTTATCGGTAGATATTATGCTATGGACAGAGATAAACGCTGGGAAAGAATAAAGTTAGCATATGATTTATTAGTAAAAGGAAAAGGCTTAAAAGTCAACAAGAAAGAGTCGGAACTTAAAAATGTAATACAAAAAAGCTACGATAATAATATTACTGATGAATTTTTAAAACCAATTATTATAACGGATGATAATTCTAAACCTATTAGCCTTATACAAAAAGATGATGTAGTTATCTATTTTAATTATCGTTCAGATAGAGGTAGAGAATTGACCGAAGTCTTAACACAAGACAATCACCTAGAGTATGATATGGAAACAATCCAACTATACTATGTTACAATGACAAATTATAGCGACACTTATAATGGTCTACATGTTATTTACCCTTCAGAAAATTTAGAAAATACACTTGGTGAAGTATTAGAAAAACACAATAAAAAGCAAATTAGAATTGCCGAAACCGAAAAATATCCACACGTTACTTTTTTCTTTTCAGGAGGAAGAGAAGATAAATTTAATGGTGAAAAACGAATTTTATGTCCTTCGCCAAAAGTAGCAACGTATGATTTGCAACCAGAGATGAGCGCAAATGACATTAAAGATGCTATAATACCCGAATTAAAAAATGCAACAACCGATTTTATCTGTTTAAATTTTGCAAATACCGATATGGTTGGTCATACTGGCGTTTTTAAAGCTGCTGTTAAAGCTGCTGCAACAGTAGATTCGTGCTTAAAGGAAATTGTAACAACTGCCTTAGAAAACAACTACACATCAATTATTATTGCAGACCACGGTAATGCTGAAAAAATGCTAAATGATGATGGCTCAGTAAATACCTCGCATACTACATATCCTGTACCTTTAATAATTGTCGATAATGACATAAAAAAAGTGAAAGATGGTGCTTTAGCTAACATTGCACCAACTATTTTAAAGCTAATCGGGATTGAAAAACCAACTATAATGAATATGGAATCTTTAATTTAGAAGAAATGTTTTATTTTTTCTTATTTTTACCATCATAATAAAACTTAAAAATGTTTCCGAAAAATACAAAAATATTAGCCATTGATTTTGATGGAACAATTGTAGAAGATGCTTATCCTAAAATAGGAAAACCACGACTTTTTGCTTTTGAAACCTTGTTGAAATTACAAGAAAAAGGACATAGATTAATTTTATGGACTTATAGAAGTGGTAGAAAATTACAAGAATCTGTTGATTTTTGTAAAGAAAATGGTATTGAGTTTTATGCCGTAAATAAATCGTACCCTGAAGAAGTTTTAAACCATACGATAAGTAGAAAAATACATGCAGATATTTTTATTGATGACCGTAATTTTGGTGATTTACCCGATTGGGGGAAAATTTATCATAATATTTTAAACGAAGAACCTAAACTTCCAAAAAAGAAAAAATTCTGGTTTAACTTTTGAAAAAAAATCAAGAATAGAAAAATAACTCATACTTTTATATAAAAAACAATTTGAATCTAATAATTGATACAGGAAATACAAGAACTAAATTAGCCGTTTTTTTAGACGATTCTTTAGTGGCTTTAAAAAAAGTTAAAAATAACAAAGTAGAAAACGAACTTAAAAATATATTTTCTAAAAATAAAATAACACATACTATAATTTCATCCGTAGCAAAAAAAGAAAATAAAATAGAGTCTTTAATAAAAGAAAATTCCTATTTGCTTATTTTAACCTCTAAAACACCTGTTCCGTTTAAAAATTTATATAAAACTCCAAAAACTTTAGGTGTTGATAGAATAGCTCTTATGACTGCCGCTTACAAAAACTACAATAATAAAAATACCTTAGTTATTGATGCAGGAACTTGTATTACATATGATTTTTTAAATAAAAAAGGAGAATATTTTGGAGGCGCAATTGCTCCAGGTTTAAAAATGAAATATAAAGCAATGCACAAATTTACAGCCAATTTACCCTTATTAAAATCAAAAGAGTGGATTGAAACAGGTAATTCAACAAAAAACGCTATACATCAAGGAGTTATCAATGCTACTGTTTATGAAATAGAAGGATTTATTAACCACTATGAAAAAAATAATGATAATTTAACAATAGTTTTAACAGGAGGAGACGCAATTTTTTTGGCTAGATTGTTAAAAAGTAGCATATTTGCCAATCCTATTTTTTTATTAGAAGGATTAAACCATATTTTAAATTACAATATATAAATAATGATTAAAAAAATAATAGTTTTAGTAGTTGTTTTTATTGCGATAAATAGTTTCGCTCAAGAAAACAGTATTTCACCATATTCTTTTTTCGGAATTGGTCAGTTAAATGAAGCTAAAACAGTAACTGAGCAGTCGTTAGGTGTTGCAACAGCGCTTAATAGCAACCATAAAATATACTTTAGTAACCCGGCATCTTTAGCGTCTTTGAGATTTACCACATACACAATAGGTGCTGCAAATGTTTATACTAAAATTGATGATGGCACAAATCAGCAATCAGCATCAGCTTTTAGTTTATCATATTTAGCATTAGGATTTCCTATTGGAAAAAAAGCAGGTGCGTCTTTTGGTATTCAGCCATATTCTAAAATAGGATATAATATTACTGAAAAATATACAAACGCAAATAACGAATCTGAAAGCAACCTATATAAAGGTTTTGGGAGAACTAATAGAGTATTTGTAAATTACGGACATAAATTACCATATAAAATAAGTGTTGGTATTGAAGGTTCTTATGTGTTCGGAAACCTTGAACGTACTATATTGTGGAGAAATGCAGACAGATTAGATCAATTAGCAACTCGATACAAAACAGAAACAAGCGTTAGTGGTTTAGCAGTGAAATTTGGAGCACAACATCAGTATAAAATTAATGATGATTTAGAATTAAAATCAGGTATTAGCTTATTATTAGAAAATAAATTAACTTATACAGGAACTGAAAAATTAATCAGTTTAATAAATACACCTAATGATGAAGTCGCTATTGAAAAAGATAAAATATTTGATAAGGAATTTGAAGGTAAAGCAAATATGCCTTTAAAAACCATTTTAAGTGTTGGTGTAGGAAGTGATAATAAATGGTTTGCCGGACTTGAATATGATTTTCAAGCAGCAACCTCATTTGGAGCAGGATTTACTCAAAATAACAACTTTGTAAAATATATTGAAGCATCGAATATTGCTATTGGAGGTTTCTACACGCCAAAAGCACAATCTATAACAAACTATTGGGATAGAGTTACTTATATCGCTTCCGCACACATGAAGCAGACAGGTTTAGAAATAAATAATACAGCTATTAAAGACTTTGGCATATCTTTTGGAGTAAGCTTACCGAGTAAGAAGCAACTATCTAACATCAACTTAGGATTTGATATAGGCAAAAGAGGAGAAATAAATAATAATGGCTTGATTAAAGAAAATTATTATAACTTTCGCCTTAGTTTATCTTTAAATGATAAATGGTTCAGAAAACGAAAATTAGACTAAAATACTTATATTATGAAAATGAAATTAACAAACTTAACCGTAATCATCTTCCTTTTAACAGGAATGACAAACTTACTTGCACAAGACAAATATGGTTCTAACCCAGAAGAATGTAAAATGAACCTTTCTTTATTTCACGAAAGTGTTAAAGCAAAAAACTTTAAAGAAGCAATAGGTCCATGGCAATCAACTTATGACAACTGTCCAAAAGCTTCTATACACATTTATACAGATGGTTTAAAAATAGCAAAAGATAAAATTGCTAATGGAGATACCACAGGAGCAACAATGGTTAACGAAATTTATGCAAAAAGAATTGAAAACTTTCCAACAAAAAATTTAGGAAAAGTATATAGCGATTGGGCAAAATTCTTAATCAAACAAAAAGCACCAGAAAATGAAGTTTTTGAAAAATTAGATTTAGCTTATAAATCAGATCCAGCAGGAATGAGTGCTAAAAACATCTTTAGATACTTCCAAAAAATAACCGATAAATATAAAGATACTGATGTGCAATTAATTTTCAATACTATGGATGATGTTGTAGATGCAGTAAATAAAAAAATTACAAAATATACTGCTGGTTACACAGAATTACAAACAAAAATTGAAAATGGAGATGAGTTAACACGTAAAGAAAAGAGCAGAGTAAAATCTAAATTTTATGAAATTAACTTAAATGGTTTAGGTAAAATTGAAGGAGGATTAAATAGTATTGTTAATGATTTAATGACTTGCGATAGATTAATTCCTTTATATAGAAAAAATTATGAAACACATAAAACAGATGCTGTTTGGTTGAAAAGAGCCGCTATAAAATTACATAACAAAGGTTGTGATAGTGACGCTTTATATGTAGATATTGTTGAAAGCTGGGCAAAAGCAGATCAATCTGTTGGTGTATGGAAATATTTAGAAAAAATATATAGAAGGCAAGGAAGAGTCTCAGAAGCTGATGCCTTAGCTCAGAAAATATTCAATATGGGTACACCAGAAGATAAAGCTAGATTTGTTTATAGTCAAGCAAGTGATTTAATGAAAAGAGGGAAATACAGTCAAGCAAGAACAAAAGCAAGAGAAGTATTAGGTCATGTACCAAGTTTTGGTAAAGCCTATTTATTAATTGCAAGTATGTATGCTAAAAGTGCAAACAAAATTGGCACAGATGAATTTACTAAAAGAATGGTTTATGTTGCTGCTGCTAATAAAGCTAGACAGGCAATGAGGGCAGACCCTAGTTTGACTTCAAGAGCTAAAAAATATATTAATAGTTATACTGCTCAATTTCCACCAAAATCTCTAATTTTTAATAAAAATTTAAAATCAGGAGCATCTCATAAAGTAGGCGGATGGATTGGTGAAACAGTTAGAATACCATAATTATTTTAATGAGTTTAAAATCAAAACATATCATTAGAAGCATTGCTATCATTAGCCTGATAGCAATGCTTTTTTCTTGTAAAACAGATTTTGAAGAAGTAGATGATTTCTTGGCTGATAAAAATTTACCCATAGCTTTAACAAAAAATATTTCGTTAGTATATACTGATTCTGGCTATGTAAAAAACAAGCTAAAAGCGCCCTTATTATTAAATTTTGAAAATAGAAAAAAACACCCTTACAAAGAATTCCCAAAAGGAATAAAAATAACAACATTTGATAAAATGGGAGATTCTACAACTATTACAGCAAATTATGCTAAAACATATGATATGACCAAAATTTCTGAAATTAAAAATAATGTAATTGTGTTTAATCATAGAAAAAAATTAACCCTAAAAACAAGCTTGCTATATTGGGATCAGAAAGAAAATTATTTTTTCTCCAATAAAAAATCAACACTAACTTCGCCAAGAGATACAATTGTTGGTTTAGAAGGCTTTGATTCTAATGCAGATTTAACCAATGCTACTATGATGAATAATAGTGGAGCACTTTACGTAAAAGAAAAATAACATTATGCAAAAACTAAATAAAATAGTTGAATTTATATACCTTATTATTGCTGTCGTTTTTTTTACCGATGCAATTATTACTTTCAGTACCGATAGAAATAAAGCACTTTTACTAGTCGCTTTTGCTGTCATGGCTACTTTTATGTTCTTCTTTAAAAGAAAAGTAAGAAGGAGAAATTACAATAATCCAAAAAAATAAGTATTTTTGTATCTATAAAAACAAACAATGGAGATACAATTGCTCATTATTTTTTTATCAATCTTAGCATCTGCATTTTTTTCAGGAATGGAAATTGCATTTGTATCTGCAAATAAAATTCAAATAGAAATTGAAAAACAGCAAGAAACATTTCTGTCTAAAATTTTAACAAAACTCACCAAAAACCCATCTAATTTCATAACCACTATGCTTATTGGTAACAATATAGCCTTAGTTGTTTATGGTTACTTTATGGGCGATTTACTAGTTAGTTTTATTGAGCCTTATATAGCTAATTCGTTTTTATTATTACTTATCCAAACGTTTATTTCTACTATCATTATTTTAGTAACAGCCGAATTTTTACCTAAAGCAATGTTTAGAATTTTCGCAAATGAAGCTTTGCGTTTTTTTGCTATCCCTGCATATATTTTCTATGTATTATTTTATTTCCTCTCGCTTTTTGTAAGTTTTATTTCTGATTTTATATTAAAAACTTTTTTCAATACCTATGAAGATGAAATTTCTAATGAATTTAGTAAAGAGGAACTAGGTAATTATATAACAGAACAACTCGAGTCAAATAATGATGAAGACATAGATTCTGAAATACAAATTTTTCAAAATGCTTTAGAATTTCATAATGTTAAAGCAAGGGAAATTATGATTCCGAGAACCGAAATAGAAGCTTTAGATGTACATGAAAGTTTAGATAAGTTAAAAACAACCTTTATAGAAACAGGCTTTTCTAAAATTTTAATTTATAAAGAATCTTTAGATACTATTATAGGGTATGTTACCGCTTTTGACCTTTTTAAAAAACAAAAAAGTATACGTACTATGTTGCGCTTAATTGAGTTTGTACCAGAATCTATGACTATTAAGAAAATATTAGAAACATTAAGTAAAAAGAAAAAAAGTGTTGCTATTGTTTTAGATGAATATGGCGGAACATCAGGATTAATAACAAAAGAAGATATTATAGAAGAATTATTTGGCGAAATTGAAGACGAACACGATAGCGTTGATTTAACAGAAGAAAAAATTAATGATACCGAATTTTTATTTTCAGCAAGATTAGAAATAGACTATATTAACGAAACCTATGATTTAGATTTACCAAAAGACGAATCTTATGAAACCTTAGGTGGTTTTATTGTAAATTATACAGAAAACATACCAAAATTAAATGATGTTATTTTAATAGCTAATTTTGAAATAACAATCAAAAAAGTAAGTTCTTCCAAAATTGAAGAAATCCAGCTTGTAATTAAAGATTTAGAATACTAAATCTTTTTAGTGTGCAATAGCACGCTCTATTTATTAGATATTACTTCTTAGTACTAAGAAAATACTTTAAAAACCACTTCTTAATACAAAATTGTTTTTGTACTTTTGCGCACTAAATTTAAACGAAAAAAAGAAATGGCAATTTTAGGAAGTATTAGAAAAAGACCTATATATTTAATATTAATTATCGGATTGGCGCTTTTCGCCTTTGTGATTGGAGGTATATTTGATGGTAGTGGCGGTCCAAGTAGAAAGAGTATTGGTTCTATAAATGGTGAAGAAATCAGTAATGAGCGATTTTCTAGATTATTAGAATCTCAAAAAAACAGTAAAGCTTCTTCTGTTAAAGCAGTTGAAAATGTTTGGAATAGCCTTGTTAAAGAAAAAGTATATGAAAACGCAATAGAGAAAACAGGTATTGTAATTGGTGAAAAAGCTATTTGGGATGCTATGACTTCAAATTCAGAAATTCAAAATGACCAAAGATTTAAAGATGAATCGGGTTTGTTTGATGAAAATAAATTAAAAGAATATATTGCTACCTTAAAAGACAATAGAGATACACCTCAAGGAGCAACACAATGGAGAAATTGGGTTAGTTATGAAGAAGAAGTGAAAGCTAATATAGCCAGAACGACTTATGATAACTTAATTAAATCAGGTTTAAAAGCACCTTTAAAAGAAGGAGAAAGACAATATTATTCAGAAAACACAAGTTCTGATATTGATTTTACTTATATACCTTACACTTCAATAAAAGATAGTGAAGTTGTGGTTAGTGATAGCGAAATTAATACCTATATCAGTAGCAGACCAAAAGAATTTACTGTAGAAGCTAATACAAATATAGAATTTGTTAAATTTGAAGTAAAGCCATCTGTACAAGATGTTCGAAAAATAAAAAAAGATATTACTAGCTTATTAAACGATTCTCAATCTTGGAACGATGTAACAAAAACTAATGAAAAAGTTACAGGTTTCAAAAACACAACAGATACCAAAAACTTTGTTAGAGATCATTCAGATACTCCTTTTGCAGACAAGTTATATTTAAAGAAAGATTTACCAGCATTTGTATTTGATACACTTATGACAAAATCTATTGGATATGTTTATGGCCCTTATCGTGATGGTGATTATTTTAAATTAGCAAAAATACTAAGTAAAGATGGTGATAAATCTATAAAATCAAGCCATATTCTTATTGCTTATAAAGGAGCGACTAGAGCTAAAGAAACAATCACAAGAACAAGAGAAGAAGCAGAAAAATTCGCAAAAACTCTTTTAAAAAGCGTAAATAAAAATAATTTTACTGACAAAGCAAAAGCTAATTCTGATGGACCAAGCGCATCAAAAGGAGGTGATATTGGATTTTTCAAACAAGGCCAACTAGCAAAAGAATTTGATGCTTTTATTTTTAATAAGAATAATAAAATAGGAAAAATAGAGCTAGTAGAAACAAGTTTTGGCTTTCATATTATTAAGATTGATGATAAAAAAACAGATGCAGGTTTAAAATTAGCCATTGTAACACGTAAAATTGACTCTTCAGAAGAAACTGAAAGTGAAATTTATCAAAACGCAGAAACATTTGCTTTAGATTTAACGAAAGGAAAAAAGATAACTGATCTATCTAAAGCGAATAACTTTAAACTACAACAAGCAGCTAATATTAAGATATTAAGTGAAAGCATTAGTGGTTTAGGTAATCAGAGAGAAATTGTAAAATGGACTTTTGATACAGCAACTAAAGTAGGAGATATTAAACGTTTTGATTTAGATAATGGAGATTATGCAGTTGTAAGTTTAAAAAACAAAGTAAATAAAGGCTTAATGTCTGTTGAAGATGCACGCTCTAAAGTAGAAACTAAATTAAAGAAAGAAAAGAAAGCAGCTTTAATTCGTAAGCAAATTTCAGGTACTACTCTAGAAGAAATGGCTAAATCAATGAAAAAAACTATTTCAAAAGCAAAAGCCATCTCAATGACAAATACTAATTTGAAAATTGGAGGTAATGACGTAAACGTAGCAGCAGCCTTATTATACATTAAAGAAGGTGATGTAAAAACTATTAACGGGAATAGTGGCGTATATATAGTTAAAGTTACAGGTAAAAAGAAACCTTACGAAATTAAAAACTTCAATACATACGCTAACAAAATCACAGAAAAATTACAAGGCAGAACAGCTAAGATTTTTGATGTTTTAAAAAATCAATCCGAAGTAGAAGATAATAGAGCGCTATTTTATTAGTAAATAAATATATTTTACATATATTTGCAAATGAATTAGCTCATTTTTGCGCTATGAAAATAAAACAATAAATATATATAAACAATTAATTAATTAGAAATGAAACATTTAAAAAGAATTTTATTCGTGTTTTTAATCGTTTTTACGGTTAACAGCTTACAAGCTCAGGATGAAAATAATCCATGGGCATTAGATTTCGGTACAAATGCCGTTGATTTTTTCCCAACAAATCACCCTTCAATCATCAGTGCAAATGGAGATAGCGCTGGTTGGTTAGATGAATTTGCAAATGCAAGAGATCATTACAACTTATTAGCAAGTCCAATTTCTAGAATTCATGTTGGTAAATATATTGCTGATGGATTTTCTTTAGGAGCAGGAGCGTCTTTTAACAACATTACTAAAATTGGTGAAATGTCAGTTTCTGACATGGCTTATATCGGTTTAGATATGGATATTAGATATGCATTAAATAATGTAGTATTGAAAAATGTAAAATGGCTTGATCCTTATGTGTCATTTGGTGGTGGTTACACTATGATAGATGACGAAGGTAACGGGACTTTAAATGGAGGTTTAGGTACTAACTTATGGTTTACAGATAACTTAGGTCTTAATGTACAAACAAACTACAAGCATTCATTTGATGACACGAAACAATTACCTCATTTCCAACACGCTTTGGGTTTAATAGTTAAATTTGGTGGAGTAGATACTGATGGTGATGGTATATATGATAAAGATGATGCTTGTCCAAAAGTAGCAGGTTTAGAAGCTTTTAATGGCTGTCCTGATACTGATGGTGATGGTATAAAAGATTCTGAAGATTCTTGTCCTAATGTAGTTGGTACTGCAGCAATGAATGGTTGTCCTGATACAGATCAAGACGGTATAGCTGATAAAGATGATGCTTGTCCAAAAGTTAAAGGAACTAAAGCTAACAACGGTTGTCCAGATAGTGATAACGATGGTGTTATAGATTCAAAAGATAAATGTCCAAAAGAAAAAGGAGCAAAAGCTAATAACGGATGCCCTTGGCCAGATACTGATGGTGATGGTGTATTAGATAAAGATGATAACTGTCCAAAAGTTAAAGGTCTTAAATCTAACAAAGGTTGCCCTAAAGTAGAAGAAGTTAAAACGGTTGTAGCAGCTCCAGCAGTTGTAATGACAAAAGAAGATACAGCTAAGTTAGACTCTTATGCAAAAACTATTTTCTTTAATTCAGCTAGATCTTCTTTCAAAACAGGAGTTGCTGCTAAATTACAAGGTATTTATGAAATTATGCATAAATATCCAAATGCTAACTTTAGTATTGATGGTCATACAGATAGTCAAGGTTCTAATGCTTTGAATAAAAAATTATCTCAAAAAAGAGCTGATGCTGTGAAAGCTTACTTAGTAGGTAGAGGTATGAGTTCAGTAAGATTATCATCTTATGGTTTTGGTGAAGATTACCCAATTGACACTAACAAAACTAGTAAAGGTAGAGCAAACAACAGAAGAGTAGAAATTAGATTAATAAAATAATTTAATTACAACTTAATATATAAAGCCGCTCCAATTTTGGAGCGGCTTTTTTATTTTACTATCTTTGCTTTATGCAAAAATATATCAAAAATGTAGTAGAAGAAATTATTAATTCTTCAGTAAATATTGCAAACACAAATATTATATTACCAAGTAAGCGTGCTGCCATTTTTGTTAAAAAGGAATTTAAAACTCAGTTAAATTCAGTTCAATTTTTACCGAAAATTATAAGTATCGAAGATTTTATTTTAGATATATCTTATATTGAAAAGGTAGATAATTTAGTATTACTTTTTGAATTCTATAAACTCTATACTGTTACTGATAACAAAGAAGTTTTAGATACTTTTGAAATTTTTTCAAATTGGGCTTCTATACTAATCAAAGACTTTAATGAAATTGATAGCTATCTAATTGACCAAACTAATATTTTTAGTTATTTAAAAGATATAAATAGAATTGAAAATTGGTTTAAAAATGAACAGCAAAAAACAGATTTAACAACAAAATACATTCGTTTTTTTGAGCAAATAGAAAGTTATTATACCAAATTTTATCAAATATTACTAGAAAAAAAAATAGGTTATCAAGGTTTACAATATAGAGAAGCATATAAAAACATTGATACTTATATAGAAAAACATAAAGCCTCTCATTATGTTTTCATGGGTTTTAATGCGTTAAACACATCAGAAGAAAAAATAATTAAAAGCTTACTTAAAAATAAACAAGCTACTATTTATTTTGATATTGATAACACATTACTTCAAGAAGGCATTTCAGCAACTAGATTTATTAAAAATTACAAAACTGAATGGAGCTATTTTAAAAATAATGAATTTCGAAATATTACAAATGAATTTCAAAATGAAAAGAAAGTAGCTGTAATTGGTGTGCCTAAAAATGTTTCTCAAATTAAATACGCAAGTGAAATAATAAGTCAAAATATAGAAAAAAGTGAAAGTATCGCATTAGTCTTAGCAAATGAAAATCTACTGACAACTACAATTAATTCCTTACCCAATAATGTTGAACATATAAATATTACAATGGGTTTACCGTTAAAAAATATTTTATATGCAGATTTATTTAACCTACTATTTAAACTTCATTTGAATAAAAAGAAAATAGGGAATAATAAAAAATTTTATTTTAAAGATATCTTAGCCGTACTTAATCACTCAGTATTAAAAAACAAGTTGATAGATTCTTCAATTACAAACAACATAACATTAAATAATTTAATATTTATTGATTATAACCAAATTAAAAAATTAAATACTGAAGAAAAAAACAATGATTTAATACATGTTATTTTTTACGATTGGTCAAATGATGTTAGTAATTGTCTAAATTTTTTAGAAATATTAAAACTAGAAAATAATAATAATTTTGATATTCAATATATCAATCGTTTTGAACAAATTTTCAATCAGGTACTTGTGCTTAATCAACAATATGGTTTTATAGAAAATTTAGAAGGTTTGGCTTCTGTTTTCAAACAATTATTAAATAATGAAACACTTTCGTTTAAAGGCAATGCATTAGAAGGCTTACAGATAATGGGCATGTTAGAAACACGTGCTTTAGAATTTGATACTGTAATAATAACATCGGTAAATGAAGGTTTTTTACCTTCAGGAAATACAAACAATTCATTTATACCATTTGATATAAAACGAGAAAAAGGGATACCAACGTATCAAGAAAAAAATTCGATATTTTCTTATCACTTTTTCAGATTAATAGCAAGAGCAAAAAATGTTTATTTACTTTATAATACAGAAACAGATGATTTTGGTTCAGGTGAAAAAAGTAGATTTATTACACAATTAGAATTACTAAAAGAGAAGCTTCCAAAGTTAAGTATTAAAGAATATATTGTTAGTCCTAAAATAAATAATGAAGAATTTGAGTTAAAAGAAATAAAGAAAAATACAGAAATAATAAAAACACTAATAAAATCAAATAATAAGGGATTCTCACCAACAGCGTTAACAAATTACATTTATAATCCGATAGCATTTTACAAACAAAAAGTATTAAAAATATACCAATTAGACACTATTGAAGAAACTATTGCGGCAAATACATTAGGAACGGTTATTCATAAAGTTTTGGAGGATTTTTATTTACCCTTTAAAAATAAATTTATACAAATAGAAGATGTACAAAAAATGAAAATTGAGGTTGCTAAATCAGTAACAAAAAAATTTAAAAAAGAATATACAAATGGTGATATTTCAAAGGGTAAAAATCTATTAACTTTTGAAGTATCAAAACAATTCATTATCAATTTTTTAAATCAGGAAATCAATTTATTAAAACAAGGCAAACAAATAAAAATAATCGATTTAGAAGTAGATCTATTGACGGAAGTTACTGTTGACGGAGTTGATTTCCCAATAAAATTAATGGGACAAGCAGATAGAATTGATATATTAGATGGTGTTTTAAGAATAATTGACTATAAGACAGGAAAAGTAGAGCAAAAACATTTAAACATAAATATTTGGGGTAATATCATTAAAGACCATAAATATTCAAAAGCATTCCAAGTACTTTTGTACGCATATATGTATGCAAAAATGAATAAATTATCTTTTGAAGGTACTAAAATTGAAAGCGGAATAATATCTTTTAAAAATCTAAAACCAGGTTTTATGAAAGTTAATAAAAAACCCATATCACAAGAAGATATGTTACTTTTCGAAAATGAATTAAAACATTTATTATCTCAAATATTTGATATAAATTTACCATTTATAGAAAATGAAAACCTTCCCTATTAGATGAAAAAAATAATAAATACAATTATTCAAGGCAAACACAATAAGCCAATATTAGTTGATTATTTTTTTAAAGATAATCAGCAAAAAAAACCTGTTATTATTTTTTGTCATGGCTACAAAGGTTACAAAGATTGGGGTTCGTGGAATTTAATGGCAAAAGAATTTGTAAAAAATAATTTATTTTTCATCAAGTTTAATTTTTCACATAATGGCGGCACAGTTAATAACCCAATAGATTTTCCAGATTTAGAAGCTTTCGCATCAAACAATTATTCTATTGAAATAGATGATTTACAATCGGTTATTGATTCCGTTTTAAGCAATAAACAATTCCATAAAGAAATTGACAATACAAATATTACATTAATAGGTCACTCTCGTGGTGGAGGAATTGCAGTACTTAAGGCAAGTGAAAATAATAAAATAACCAAAGTAGTTTCGTGGAATGGAATTAGTGATATTGAATCACGTTTTCCAAAAGGAGAAGCATTAGAAGCATGGAAAAAAGCAGGAATTGGTTATATTCAAAATACCCGAACAAAACAACAAATGCCAAATAAGTTCCAAGTTTATGAAGATTTTATGGCAAATAAAGATAAACTACATATAAAATCGGCTATTGAAAAAATTAAAATTCCACATTTAATTATCCAAGGAACTAACGATACAGTTGTGCTACCCCAAGAAGCTGAAAATATGTACTCTTGGAATGACAAAAGCGAATTATTAATGATAGAAAACATGAACCACGCTTTAGGGAATACACAACCTTGGAATAAACAAGCCATGCCAGAAGATTTAGAAAAAGTAATAAATTATACAATAGAATTTTTAAATAAATAATCATGAAAAAAACAATTATTATAAGTCTAATTACACTTTTAGTAATAAGCTTTGGATGTAAAACAAACTCAGTAACTACTACAAGTCAATCTGATACTAAAACAGTAAAAGAAACATCTAAAAGAGAACACTCTGTGCAAGCTTTACTTTGGCAACAAAGAGCAGCGGAATATAAAGCCCTATGCCATCAAGCATATAATATTGCCAAATTACGTATTGATGCACTTGCCAATAAGCAACACATAAAACCAATCGCTATTGTAACCGATATTGATGAGACTGTTTTAGATAATAGTCCATATAATGCTAGAATGGTTAAATCAGATTCGGGTTATACAAGTAAATCATGGATTTCTTGGGGAAAAGAACGTAGAGCAAGAGTAGTACCTGGAGCCTTAGACTTCTTCAACTACGCAAATAAAAAAGGAGTAACTATATTTTATCTTTCCAATAGATATAACGTACAAAAAAGCGAAACTATCGATAATTTAAAAAAGGCAGGATTTCCAAATGTTGATGAAACTCATGTTTTATTAAGAACAAACTCTAGTGGAAAACAAGCAAGAAGAGATATTATTAGCAAAACACATCAAATAGTGATGTTATTAGGTGATAATCTATCCGATTTCTCTGAAGACTTTGACAAACAACCTTCTAAAAAAAGAAACGCCTTAGTGTTAGAAAAGAAAAAATCATTTGGGAATAATTTTATTGTATTTCCAAATCCAATGTATGGTGATTGGGAAAATAAAGGTATTTATGAAGGTTCTTATAAATGGACGGATAAACAAAAAGATTCCATTCGTAAAGCAAAACTGTTATTGAACTAAAAATGGGTTAATATATGGGCTTTATCACTTGTATTTTTAGTCTGTTTTTTGTACCTTGCCACCTTTCAAAAATATATTTATGATAATAGGAGTTTTAAAAGAATGGTTTGATAAAAAAGTAGGATTAGTTCCTGTTGTGGTTGAAAAATTTATAGCAAAAGGTTATGAAGTACAGATAGAAACAAAAGCTGGTAGAAGATCTTTTTTTGCAAATGCTCAGTTTGAAGAAGCAGGAGCAACTATAAAAACAAGAGCGGAAATCTTTAAAAATGCAGATATATTAATTTCTTTCACGCCAATAAAAGAAGATGAATGTAGTATGCTAAAAAGTGGAACTATTTATATTTCACATTTCAAACCGTATATACTTAAAAAAATTCCCGAACGATTACAAAAGTATAACATACATGCTTTTAGCTTAGACATGATACCTCGGTCTTCAATTGCACAATCTATGGACGTTTTATCATCTATGTCTTCAATTTCAGGTTACAAAGCAGTTTTGAGAGCAGCAGATTTATTACCAAGATATTTTCCAATGATGATTACTTCTGCAGGAAGTATAAAACCAGCTAAAGTATTAGTTATTGGTGCTGGAGTTGCAGGTTTACAAGCTATTGCAACTGCAAAAAGAATAGGCGCAATTGTTGAAGCAGTAGATACTCGTTTAGAAACAGAAGACGAAGTAAAATCTTTAGGAGGAAAATTCTTAAAAGTAGCAGGAGCAAATCAGGCAACAGACCAAGGTTATGGAGCTCAACAAAGTGAAGAATACATACAAAAACAACGTGAAATGATGTTCAAACACATCACAAATGCCGATGTTATTATATGTACAGCAACAGTTAGAAGCAACAAAGCACCAGTTATTGTTACAAAAGAAATGGTTGAAGGTATGCGCAGAGGCTCTGTAATTATTGATTTAGCCTCAGATTCTGGTGGAAATTGTGAACTTACTGTAGATGGTAAAACAACGCTACATAATTACGTTCACATTGTTGGTGATTCAAATCTATCTGACGCAGCAGTAGTTGATGCAAGTACCTTATTTGCAAACAATGTATTTAACTTCTTAAATCACATCTCTAATGATGATTTACAATTAAAAACAGAAAACTTAGATGAAATCTATACATCTTCTTGTATAGCAACACCTAAATAAAAACATATTATGAGCGAAATTACACAATTCTTATCCGAAAATTTAAACATGATTTATGTACTAACCTTTGCAATATTTTTAGGTTTTGAAATCATATCAAAAGTACCAACAGTTTTACATACACCTTTAATGTCTGGTTCAAATGCAATTAGTGGTGTTATCTTAATAGGAGCTATTTTACTGATTAGACAAACGCCATCAGATAATTATATTACACTTGGCTTGGCTACTTTAGGAATTGTTTTTGGAACAATTAATGTTGTTGGAGGATTTGCTGTAACAGGTAGAATGTTAGAAATGTTTAACAAGAAAAAACGTAAATAGATGGTAGTATTTTTTGATATAGTATTGTTTATAGGAGCTATTTTATTAATAATTGGTTTACGAAAACTTTCAAACCCTGCAACTGCAAATAAAGGTAATAAATTAGCTGCCCTAGGTGTAGGTTTAGGTATAATAGCTGCAATTTTTTATCCTTTAGAAGGTCAGCAATCATGGAGTGTAAATAACTTTATATATATAGCCGTTGGAATTGCTATTGGTACTGCTATTGGATATATAGCAGCTAAAAAAGTAGCTATGACATCAATGCCAGAAATGGTATCTGTTTTTAACGGATTAGGAGGTTTATCGGCTGCTTTAATCTCTTTAGTTTGGTTGTTTAATAATCACTCAGCTGGAAATGGAACCGATGTTAGTGTTGTTCTGGCTAACCTATTTTTAGGTTTTGTTGCTTTTATGGGCTCTATGGTAGCTTATGGGAAATTAAGTGGTAAACTACAAGACAAGCATTTAAAAATACCTTTTTCAACTTTTGTAAATATTAGCTTATTACTTGTTGCAATTGGCTTAATAGCTTATTATGCTTATAACGGACAATTAAGTAATACAGAGCTGATTGTGTTTTCTGTATTATCAATTATTTATGGAATTACCTTTGTTGCGCCAATTGGAGGAGCAGATATGCCAGTAGTAATCTCACTTTTAAATTCCTTAACAGGAATTACAGCAGCAATTTCGGGAATAATGACCGATAATAAACTAATGCTTTTAGGAGGAGTTTTAGTAGGTTCATCGGGAATTATTTTAACATTAATGATGTGTACAGCTATGAATAGATCGTTATTAAGCGTTTTATTTGGTAGTTTTTCTGCTAAAAAATCAAGTGTAACACAGTCTGAAGATGGCATTGTAAAAGAAATAACACCATCTGATTTGGCTATACAGTTAGCATATTCAGAAACAGTAGCCATAATTCCTGGTTACGGAATGGCAGTTGCCCAAGCCCAAAAAGTAATTAAAGAATTAGAAATTATATTAAACAGAAAAGACGTAGATTTAAAATACGCCATACATCCAGTTGCAGGTAGAATGCCAGGGCATATGAATGTTTTATTAGCCGAAGCAGATATTAGTTATGATAAATTATTAGACTTAGATGAAGCCAATGATTATCTAGCAAATGCAGATGTAGCCATAGTTGTTGGAGCAAATGACGTTGTAAATCCATCGGCAAAAGATGATCCGTCAAGTAAAATTTACGGAATGCCAATATTAGATCTTTCTAAAACTAAAAATGTAATTGTACTTAAAAGAAGTATGAAACCTGGATATGCAGGTATTCAAAATCCGTTATTCTTCAAAGACAATACAAAAATGTTATTTGGCGATGCTAAAAAAAGTATTGAAACCATTTTAAGCGAATTGAAAGATTTGTAATACTAGGTCTAGTATTACAAATAATATTTTATCTTTGTCAAAAAGAAATACTAATTTCTTAGAGGAAGAATTTGACTGATTGCAACCTCATTAAAAAAAATGCTAAAACAGTGTAGATTTTTCTACTTGCAATCGTCTCTCTTTTACTTTAAGATAAAAAAATATTATGTCATATTTATTCACTTCGGAATCTGTTTCCGAAGGACATCCAGATAAAGTAGCCGATCAAATTTCTGATGCACTTATAGATAATTTTTTAGCTTTTGATTCAGATTCAAAAGTAGCTTGTGAAACTTTAGTAACCACTGGTCAAGTAGTTTTAGCAGGCGAAGTAAAATCAAAAACATATTTAGACGTTCAAAAAATTGCACGTGATGTAATTAATAAAATTGGCTATACAAAAAGTGAATATATGTTTGATGGAAACTCGTGTGGAGTTTTCTCAGCAATTCACGAACAATCAGCCGATATTAATCAAGGTGTTGATAAAAAAAATCCAGAAGATCAAGGCGCAGGCGATCAAGGAATGATGTTTGGTTATGCAACTGATGAGACAGAAAACTACATGCCTTTAGCTTTAGATTTATCTCATTTAATTTTGGTGGAATTAGCAGCAATGCGAAGAGAATTAACCGATATTAAATATCTTCGCCCAGATGCAAAATCTCAAGTAACTATTGAGTATTCTGATGATAATATTCCTGTTAGAATTGATACTATTGTAGTTTCAACACAACACGATGATTTTATAAAAGGCGATGATAAGCAAAAAGTAGATAATGAGATGTTGTCTATCATTAAAAAAGATATTGTAGAAATATTAATACCAAGAGTTATTGCAAAATTACCAACAAAAATTCAAGCCTTATTTAATGATGATATCACGTATCATATTAATCCAACAGGAACATTTGTAATTGGTGGTCCACATGGTGATACAGGTCTTACAGGCAGAAAAATTATTGTAGATACTTATGGTGGAAAAGGAGCGCATGGTGGTGGAGCATTTTCAGGTAAAGATCCAAGTAAAGTAGATCGTTCTGGAGCTTATGCAACTCGCCATATTGCTAAAAATTTAGTGGCAGCTGGTTTGTGTAAAGAAGTTTTAGTCCAAGTATCTTACGCTATTGGAGTAGCAAAACCAACAAGTATTAATGTAGAAACTTACGGAACCTCATCCGTGAATTTAACAGATGGAGAAATAAGTAAAATAGTAGAAGAACTATTTGATATGCGTCCGTATTTTATAGAAAAACGATTAAAACTCAGAAACCCTATTTATTTAGAAACCGCTGCTTATGGGCACATGGGGAGAACTCCTGAAGTCAAAACTGTTCGCTTTGAATCTCCTAATGGAGAAGTGGCTGAAAAAGAAGTAGAAACTTTTACTTGGGAAAAATTAGATTATGTAGATAAAGTGAAAGAAGCTTTTGATTTATAATTTTCATACTTTTACTCTACGAAATTAGGAGTCTATGTGGTATGAGCTCGTTCGCTTAGTAAAGCAAGTTATACCTACAAGTTTAATTACAATAATTCAAAATAAGCCTTTTAGCGTTAATATTCATAAGGATATTAACGCTAAAAGGCTTAAATTGGAAGGTGAAATATTAATTTATAGATTGTAATAAAACCCGTATATTTGTCTAACAAAGCCTTATATTTTGCAAAAAATAATTATATCAGTAACCAATGATTTAACTACCGATCAACGTGTTGATAAGGTGTGTAACTCATTAATTAATATAGGATTTGATGTTTTACTTATAGGAAGAAAATTACCAAATAGCCTTCCCTTACAACTAAATTATAAAACGCACAGAATAAAATTATTTTTCAATAAAGGTTTTTTATTCTATGCCGAATATAATATCCGATTATTCTTTTATATCCTTTTCAAAAAAAAAGAAATTCTATTATCAAACGATTTAGACACTTTATTAGCTAATTATTTAATAAGTAAAATTCAAAACAAAAAATTGGTTTACGATAGCCATGAATTATTTACCGAAGTTCCTGAATTAGTAAATAGACCAAAAACACAAAAAATTTGGCGTAAACTTGAGAAGAATATTCTACCAAAACTTAAAAACACCTATACAGTTTGTCAATCCATAGCAGATTATTATAATAAAAAATATAAAACCGATTTTAAAGTTGTTAGAAATATTCCTGTTTTTAGCAACATACAACACAAAGAGGTAATTAATCACGCCTTACAACCAAAGACTAAAGACCAAATACCCAAAATTATAATCTACCAAGGAGCATTAAACAAAGGTAGAGGTATCGAATTAATGATTAAAACTATGCAGTATCTAGATAATTGTAAATTTGTTATTGTTGGTGATGGCGATATATCAGAAGAATTAAAAACTTTAGTAAAATATGAAAATTTAATAAATGAAATAGAATTTTTAGGAAAAAAAACACCATCCGAACTTAAAAAAATAACTCCACAAGCCGATTTAGGTATTAGTATTGAAGAAGATTTAGGCTTAAATTATCATTTTGCTTTACCTAATAAAATATTCGATTATATCCACGCAAATATTCCCATTTTAGTATCTGATTTACCTGAAATGAAGCAAATAGTATCAGATTATCAAGTAGGAGAAATCATTCAAAATAGAAACCCTGAAAAATTAGCAAGACAAATTCAAAATATATTGAATAAAGAAAGTGATTTTTGGAATAAAAACCTAAAGAAAGCCACTTTAGACTTACAATGGCAGAAAGAAGAAAAACAATTAAAACTAATCTTTAAAAACCTTGTTTAAAAAAAATATTTTTAAGTGATATGTATCTGATTTGCAATTATATATGTAATCTGTTATAGTTTTATCATGTTAATAACTTACCTGTGTAAAATTCTTTAAAACCAATACTATTTGTTTATATTTGTTTCTTGTATTAATTAAGAATAAAAACACGTTGAATATGAGCGAAGATAAGAAAAAAGATAGTTATGGTGCTGATAGTATTCAGGCATTGGAAGGAATGGAGCATGTTAGAATGCGTCCTTCAATGTATATTGGTGATGTTGGAGTTAGAGGTTTACATCATTTAGTATATGAAGTAGTAGATAACTCTATTGATGAAGCAATGGCTGGTCAATGTGATACTATATCTGTAATTATTAACGAAGATAATTCTGTTTCAGTAAAAGATAATGGTCGTGGAATTCCTGTTGGAATACATAAAAAAGAAGGTGTTTCGGCACTGGAAGTTGTAATGACTAAAATTGGAGCTGGTGGAAAATTTGATAAAGATTCATATAAAGTTTCTGGAGGTTTACACGGAGTTGGAGTTTCGGTAGTAAACGCTTTATCATCTCATTTAAAAGCAACTGTTTATAAAGACGGAAAAGTTTGGGAGCAAGAATATTCTCAAGGTAAAGCTTTGTATCCTGTAAAAACAGTTGGTGAATCAGATGAAAGAGGAACAATGGTTACTTTCATGGCTGATGATACTATTTTTCAAACAGAAATTAACTTTAATTACGAAACGCTTTCTATGCGTATGCGTGAATTATCATACTTAAATCAAGGTGTAAAAATAACAATTACTGATAAACGCAGAAAAGACGATGAAGGTAATTTTATAGGAGAAGAATTTTTAAGCACCGAAGGATTAACTGAATTTGTAAGATATTTAGATGCAACACGTGAGCAATTAACATCAACTGTTATTGCAATGGAAGGTGAGAAAAATGGAATACCTGTTGAGGTTGCCATGGTTTATAACACTTCTTATTCAGAAAATTTACATTCTTATGTAAATAATATTAATACACACGAAGGTGGAACACATCTTTCAGGATTTAGACGTGGATTAACACATACACTTAAAAAATATGCTGAAAGTTCAGGTTTATTAAAAAATTTAAAATTTGACATTGCTGGTGATGACTTCCGTGAAGGATTAACAGCAATTATTTCAGTAAAAGTTGCAGAGCCTCAATTTGAAGGACAAACAAAAACAAAATTAGGTAACAGAGAAGTTTCTTCTGCAGTAAGTCAAGCAGTTTCTGAAATGTTAACCAATTATTTAGAAGAACATCCAGATGATGCTAAAATTATTGTTCAAAAAGTAATTTTAGCCGCACAAGCAAGACACGCTGCAAGTAAAGCACGTGAAATGGTACAACGTAAAACAGTAATGTCTGGCGGAGGTTTACCAGGTAAATTATCCGATTGCTCTTGGTCTGATCCAGAAAAATGTGAAATTTTCTTAGTTGAGGGAGATTCGGCAGGTGGAACAGCAAAATTAGGAAGAGATCGTAATTTTCAAGCAATTTTACCTTTACGTGGAAAAATATTAAACGTAGAAAAAGCCATGCAACACAAGGTTTTTGAAAATGAAGAAATTCGTAGTATGTACACAGCTCTTGGAGTTACTGTTGGTACAGAGGAAGATCCTAGAGCCTTAAATATGACTAAACTACGTTATCATAAAATTGTAATTATGTGTGATGCCGATGTTGATGGTAGCCATATTGAAACCTTAATTTTAACATTTTTCTTCCGTTATATGCGTGAATTAGTAGAAAACGGAAATATTTACGTTGCTCAACCACCTTTATATTTAGTTAAAAAAGGAAAAAATAAAGAATATGCTTGGAGTGATGAAGATCGTGATGCCTTAGTTAAGAAATTCGGCGGAGGAACAATTCAAAGATATAAAGGTCTTGGAGAGATGAATGCCATTCAACTTTGGGATACTACTATGAATCCAGAACATAGAACTATGTATAAAATGACTATTGAAAGTGGTGCAGAAGCTGATCGTGTTTTCTCTATGTTAATGGGAGATGAAGTTCCGCCAAGAAGAAAATTTATTGAAGAGAATGCAACTTATGCAAATATTGATGTTTAAAAAACAACCCTACTAGCTGTACATTTACATTTTAAAACGAACTGAAATTAGTAGGTTTATTTTAATATGTAAATAGTTAGTAGTATTAATAAATGTTATTTCTGTACAGGCAGAAATTTAACCTAAAATCAATTACAATATAACAATTATGAAAAACCTATTTTTCGTGCTTTTTATTTCGATGGTATTTAATACTAATGCACAAAACATCGAAGATTTATTGGTTTCTGGTAAAAAAGATGCTTCAATATATCTTGGTCATTATATAGAACCCGTAAATAAAGGGCTAATTTACAATCTAAATAACGGCTGGTATCATACTGGTAAAACACACGAAAAATACGGATTTGATATAACTATTCAAGCAACAGCTTCACTCGTTCCTGAAAATGATAAAACATTCACTTTTAGAAATAGTAACTATACTAATTTAGCATTGCAAAGTGGATTATCCTCAGATAATTTACCCACAGTAATGGGAGGTGATAGTAATCAATTAATAGATGTAAGAATCCCTGTTGATGCGCTTGGAAATACAGTTCCTTTAGGCACACAAGCAGGTTTTAAAATAGCATCATTTGAAACTTTAGATGGTATTGAAGATGAATTACCTATTGCTGCAGTTCCAACTCCAATGGTACAATTTGGCTTAGGATTACCTTCAAAAACGGATTTAAAATTACGATTTGTACCAAATGTTGGTAGTGATGATGTGACATTTAATCTTTTTGGAATTGGTTTACAGCATAATATTTTACAACATTTTAAAGTAACAGATAGAAATCCAATTTTTGACTTATCTGTTTTGGCAGCCTTTACAACATCTAAAACAGTTTATACTCCAAAAGATAGTAGTATTGGTATAAACCAAGAAACAATTATTAATATTAATGCATATACTGCTCAGTTAATTGGAAACGTTGATTTGAAAATTATTAACTTTTATGCAGGTATTGGTTATGTAGCAGGCTCATCATCGGTTAAAGTTCTAGGTGATTATACCTTTAATTATAATTATGTTGGTGTCCCATTGCCAAGTACATCAGCAGTAATTCACGACCCAATAGATATTAACCACAGCCTTAGCGGAATAAAAACTACATTAGGTATGCGATTAAACATAGCATGGTTTAAAATTTTTGCCGATTATACTATTCAAGAATATCATACAGCTAATGCAGGAATTGCCTTTAGCTTTAAATAAATATTAACGCTAAAAACAAATAAAATGAAAGTAACAGTAGTAGGTGCAGGTGCCGTAGGTGCAAGTTGTGCAGAATATATTGCAATTAAAGATTTTGCCTCAGAAGTTGTGCTTTTAGACATAAAAGAAGGTTTTGCCGAAGGCAAGGCAATGGATTTAATGCAAACAGCCTCTTTAAATGGATTTGATACAAAAATAACAGGTGTAACAAGTGATTATTTAAAAACAGCTAATAGTAATATTTGTGTAATCACAAGTGGTATCCCACGTAAGCCAGGAATGACTCGTGAAGAATTAATAGGTATCAATGCAGGTATTGTAAAAATGGTTTCTTCAAGCTTATTAGAACATTCACCAAATACAATTATTATTGTAGTAAGTAATCCAATGGATACAATGGCATATCTAGTTCATAAAACAACAGGTATTGCCAAAAATAAAATTATTGGTATGGGTGGCGCTTTAGATTCAGCACGTTTTAAATATCGTTTAGCCCAAGCTTTAGAAGCTCCATTATCCGATGTTGATGGAATGGTAATTGGTGGTCATAGTGATAAAGGAATGATTCCTTTAACAAGACTAGCAACTAGAAATAGTGTAAGTGTTAGTGAATTTTTAAGTAAAGAACGTTTAGAAAAAGTTGCAGCTGACACAAAAGTAGGTGGTGCAACTTTAACAGGCTTATTAGGAACTTCTGCTTGGTATGCTCCTGGAGCTGCTGTATCTGCTATGGTTCAAGCTATTGCCTGTGACACTAAAAAAATGTTTCCAGTTTCTAGTTTATTAGAAGGAGAATATGGTTTAAATGATATTTCAATTGGTGTTCCTGTAATTTTAGGTAAAAACGGAATTGAAAAAATTGTAGAAATTAATCTTTCCGATGCTGAAAAAACTAATTTACATCAAAGTGCCGAAGCAGTTAGAAAAACAAATGGCTTATTAGAATTATAAACACATTAATCAGCATAAAAAAGTCAGTACTTAATAAGTACTGACTTTTTATTTTTAGGAATATTATCTACGAGACATTAAAAAAAACTTAGCCCGTATTATTCATAGATTTTTGTTATGAAAAGTCAAAACACCAATAGAAACCTAACGAAGTGGTTCACGAATACAAAAACAAATATAAAATGAATGAGTAATTGTAGCTCAATTTCGAGCATTTTCAATTATAGTAGATGGTTTGGCTTTGCAATAGAAAATTTGTGAATAATTCGGGTTAAATATAATCATAAAATGGAAAATATTATATAAACTATTGTTTCCGTTTTTTATAGTACTTTTGCCTTAAATCTTTACAGTTATGCAATTTGAAGTAAATAAAGATACTATATCAATAATTAAAAAATTAATTATTGATAACAACAATGTAGCTATATCATCTATGTTGAAAAAACTACATTATGCTGATATTGCCGAAATTTTAGATGTATTAGATTTTGATTCTTCCATCCATATTTTTAAATTATTAGATAGTGAAGTTACATCGGATATTTTAACCGAATTAGATGATGATATTCGTGATAGAATTTTAAACGAACTTTCTGCTAAAGAAATTGCCGAAGAAATTGATGAACTTGAAACCGATGATGCTGCAGATATTATTGCCGAATTACCAGACGAACAAAAAGAAGAAGTAATTGCACAACTAGACAATGTTGAACACGCAAAAGACATTGTTGACCTACTACGTTATGATGAAGATACGGCAGGTGGTATTATGGGTAAAGAACTTATCAAAGTTTACGAAGATTGGAATATGTTTACTTGCATACGTGAAATGCGTAAACAAGCTGAAAATATTGATAAAGTGCATACCGTTTATGTAGTAGATAATAATGAGATTTTAAAAGGACGACTTTCTCTAAAAAGTATGTTAACTACTTCTACAAAAACACCAATTAAAGAAATCTATAATGATCATATAGTATCGGTAAAAGTAGAGGATCAAGGAGAGCAAATTGCATTAATCATGCAAAAATACGATTTAGTAGTTGTGCCAGTAATCGATGAAATGGGAAGACTCGTTGGTAAAATTACTATTGATGATGTAGTTGATATTATAAAAGAAGAAGCAGAAAAAGATTATCAAATGGCTGCTGGTTTAACCGATGATGTAGAGGCAGATGATACTATTTTTGAATTAATAAAAGGTAGATTACCTTGGTTAACTCTCGGCTTATTAGGTGGTTTAGGAAGTGTTTTTATATTAGAAAGCTTTGAAGACGTTATGAGTAACCCTAATTATAGAAGGTTGTTCTTTTTCACACCTCTAATTGCTGCAATGGCAGGGAATGTTGGTGTACAATCATCAGCAATTGTAGTACAAGGATTGGCAAATAATATAATAAAAGGAAGTATTTGGAGTAGGTTAATTAAAGAAGTGAGTTTAAGTTTATTCAATGGTATTGTACTCGCATTAATGGTTGCTGTTTTTGGCTATTTTACAGGTTACTCTTTAAACTTTATATTAAGCATTAGTACTTCATTAATTGCAGTTATTATTATCGCATCATTAGTAGGTACTTTTATCCCAATAATATTAGATAAAAGAGGTATAGATCCTGCTCTTGCAACTGGTCCATTTATCACTACAAGTAATGATATATTTGGTATATTTATATTTTTCTATATCGCTAAATTAATTTTAGGTTTTTAACAAGGTAATCGAGTTGAAAATCCTCTTTATTCATAACAAAAAAACTGCTGTTTAAAATAACTGATGTATTAATTGATTACACCTTTACATTATCTAGAACAATTTTATGAAAAACACACTACTACACATTGCATTACTTATTATTGGTTTATCATCTTATTCACAAACCGAAACAAACCCGTTAAACATCTTGTTTGTTGGTAATAGCATTACCTATTATAATAACTTGCCTCAAACATTTGAGCAAATTGCAAATGAGCAAGGTAATTATGTTACAATAGATCAACATACTCCTGGAGGAACCGGTTTTATTCATCATGTAGATAATAATAATTTTGTATGATAAAATTAGAAATACTTTTTGAGATTATGTAGTTTTACAACCTGGCTCTAGTGAATCTATTGGTTATTCCCAACCAATTGCTTCAACAATACAAAGAGCGCAACGTTTAAAAGACTCTATTATCAAATATAGTCCTTGTGCCAGTATTTATTATTATGAAATTTCTTACGGAATTGTAAGTAACACGCCAGAAAGTCTACAACAATATTATGATAGGCAAACAATAATCAAAAATAATATTACTCAAATGTCAAATGCAACGGATATTCCGTTAATACCAGCTGGAGAATGTTTTAAAGCCTCTACACAAACTAATCAAAATATGTTTTTATGGGGAAATTATATGGATATTCATCCAAATACTAAAGGAAGTTATTTAGCAGCATGTGCTTTTTATAACGCACTATTTAAACAACCAATCATTAACACTTCTATATTGGCTGGATTAACCGATGCAGATGCAACCTATTTAAGAAATCAAGCAGAAACAATTACTTTAAACAACCTAAGTGATTGGTTTATTGATGATTTTACTCCTACAGCAAATTTTGATTATACCATTTCAAATAATAGCACACTTAATTTCACTAATAGCTCTACAAATTTTGATGAACTTTTATGGGATTTTGGTGATGGAGCAACTAGTATTTTAGAAAATCCATCACACCTTTTTGATTTTTCTACAGAAGATAGTTATACTATTATTAACAGCATTGAAGAATTGTAAAGAACACCATAAAATAATTATAATTACGCCAGAAACATTACAAACACGTGATGTAAATAAACATGAAATATCCTTATATCCAAATCCTACAAAGGATCAAATTTATTTTAAAAATATAAGTAATCTTAAAATAGAAAACTGCGCTATTTATAATATACTTGGTAGGGAAATTTCAAAGGGTGATTATATTCTGCTAAATAACAATGCAATTGATATTAGTAAACTTACTAAAGGGGTTTATTTAATTCTATTTAAAATTGGCACATCTATTTTTACTAAAAAAATAGTGAAAGAGTAAATTTTAATTAATCAAAATCTTGATTAACACCAACTTTAACACCTTGTACATTTAAGCAATTATCGTTCTTATCAACTACAAAAGCAACAATTTCTAAGTTACTTGAGTTTTCTATATAATTAGGTAGTGTAATAGAATAATTTTTTGAATAACGATGATCCGTAGCAACTTGATTAGGTAAATTATCTCCTTTAACATTTGTAAAAGAATAGCGCAATACATCATTATGCACATAATTTTCAATAAGTTCTGGGTAATCTGGTAAAGAAGCATTGTGTTGTGGATAAATAAGTCCATCTTCTAGTAAGAAAACAACTAATTTATAATTATCAATCGTTGTGGTTTCTGTAACAAAACCAACTCTTACAGTTACATCTAAATTATTTCCAGTTAAAGTAGAATTGATTGCTAGACCAACTGGAGCATACCTATTTAGCTTTGCTTCAAGTGCTGAAACAACATAGTCATTTGGCCATAAAGCCTCTCTCCTATTCAAATAAACTTTTGGAAAACCCTGTACACCATATCCATTAACAATAGCTTCGGCAAATTCATTTTGCATAACTTCTGGGTTTGAAACAGCTTTGTAATGTATCGCAACTGGTATAAATCTATCATTATCCTCAACAGCTAACTCAATTGCATGACCAGCTCCAGGACAATAAACACACCAAGTACCTGTAAAATCTTCTAATAATAATTTTTGAGTAAACTCCGATGGGTCAACAATAATCACTCCAGTAACATCATCACTTTTATAACAAGATGTTACTAAAAAATAGCTTATTATTAGAATTAAAAATTTACTTTGGATGAAAATTTTCATTTTGGTATGCTTTTTGAATTATATCATACAAATATAACAATATAATTAACTATTATTACATACTAACTAATAACCAAATACTATTAACATGAAGAAAATAACATTATTACTTATTTTAACATTTACAATTTCATTAGTAAATGCTCAAAAAAATTACCCAAATATCACACTTAAAAATTTAGATGGTAAAGAAGTCAACCTAGTTGAAAGGTCTAAGAAAAAAATGATTGTAGTTAGCTTTTGGGCTACTTGGTGCGGACCTTGTATTCAAGAATTAGAAGCAATTAATGACAGTTATGAAGACTTACAAGATGAAATGGGTTTTGAATTAATAGCTGTTTCTATTGATAATTCACGCTCTGTGTCAAGAGTAAAACCAATGGTAAATGGTAAAGACTGGGATTACGAAGTTTTATTAGATACAAACCAAGAAATGAAAAGAGCATTAAATTTCTCTGCGCCTCCATACTTATTAATAATAAAAGATGGTAAAATTCTTTACACACATTCAGGTTACACACCAGGAAGTGAAGAAGAAGCTTTTGATAAATTTAGAGAATTATCTAAATAATAGCTTGAGTTCAATATAAAATAAAAAGACTATCTTAAAAGATAGTCTTTTTTTGCTTACAGATTATTAATTAAGTTAGCTTTTGTATATTTGACAAAATATATTAATCTCTTTATAGCAACCTTAATGAAATACTTATTTTTATTTTTATCAATTAGTATAGCATCTATTATTTATGCCCAAGACAATGAGCTAAAAGGTAATTTGAATATTGGTGTTGAATCAAATATGCAATACAATTTATTTGATGATCAAGAAAATGAAATTACATCGGATAATTTTAGATCAAATAATTATGTAACCATTGATTACGATATTAATAAATTTGCTTTTGGAATTCAAGTAGAAGGATATGCTCCTGAGGCTGTTTTAAATTTTTCACCTTCGTATAATAAACAAATAGCATTGGCAACTGCTTATGCAAGATATAAAACTGATAAATTAGAAGCAACTGCTGGTCATTTTTACGAGCAATTTGGAAGCGGATTAACCCTAAGATCATGGGAAGACAGGCAGTTAGGTATCAATAATGCTTTATTAGGAACAAGACTAAAATATAATGTAAATAATAGTATCGAATTAACGGGTTTAGTAGCTAGACAGCGTTATGGTTTTAAATTATCTGAAAGTAATATTTACGGATTTAATTCAGAATTAAATATTAGTGATTTATTAAAATATGATAAAGCAGGCTTAAATATTGGCTTAAGCTTTGTTGGCAAAGACGAACCTTATGTGAGCACTACACCTGGTTTTATTGGCAATGATTTTCCAAATTATGTTTATACTACTTCAACAAGAGTAGGCTTTACACAAGGAGGTTTTTATTCTAATGCAGAATATGTATATAAAAGTAATGATGTTAGAATTAAAACTAGCGTTGTTCACGAAGGCTTAAAAGATGACGGGAATGCAATTTTATTAACCTTAGGATATTCACAAAAAGGAATGGGAATTTCAGGTACTTTTAGACGTTTGGAAAATATGAGTTTTTATAGTGAACGTGCTGCTGCAGGAAATTTATATAACGAACAAATAATGAATTATATTCCAGGTTTAACCAAACAACATGATTACTCGCTAACTAATATTTATGTTTATGTAGCGCAACCAAGTGTAGATTTTTCTGGAATGTCTATTAACAATAATGGTGAGGTTATTGGAAAAGTGAAAGATGGAGAAATGGGCGGACAAATAGATTTTTACTATAAATTTAAAAAGAAATCAGCGCTTGGTGGGAAATACGGAACAAAATTAGCTGCAAATTTTTCTCAATGGACAGATTTATACACAAACTTAGATCAAGAAGGCCAAGTAAGTATTTATGACACTAATTATACAACAGATTTTTTTAATTATAGAACCTTATTATTTAGAGAATTTAATTTAGAAGTCCGTAAAAAATGGTCTAAAAATTTAAGCTCTATTTTTTCTTATGTCAATTTATTTTATAATAAAGACCGTTTAGAAGGTGCAGAATACGAAGAGGTTGATGCTAATATCTTTGTAGTTGAATCAACTTATAAATTAGGAAAAGGAAGAGCAATTCGTGCAGAATTACAACATCTAGGCACAAGTAATGACCAAAAAAATTGGGCTGCAGGAACATTAGAATTTAATGCATCAACAAAATTAGGCTTCTTTGCAACCGATATGTACAATTACGGTTCAACCGAAAACCATTATTATAATTTTGGCACAAGCTATACAAAAAATAAAACACGAGTAGCCTTAAGTTATGGTAAACAACGTGATGGCTTACTTTGTGTTGGTGGTGTTTGTAGAGTAGTTCAAGCTTCCACTGGTGTAAATTTAAGTCTTATCACATCATTTTAACAAAAAAAATATAACAGATGAATTATTTAAAAATTAGTACTCTTATTATTAGTTTTATGTTATTAAACTCATGTAATAAAGAGCTTAAAGACAATAAAAAAATAATTAAAATGGAATACCCAAAAACAGAAAAAGGCAATGTTATAGATGATTATTTTGGCGAAAAAGTAAATGACCCTTATCGTTGGTTAGAAGATGATCGTTCAAAAGAAACTGAATCTTGGGTTAAAGCTCAAAACAAGGTAACCTTTAATTATTTAGATCAAATTCCGATGCGTGAAAAACTTAGACAACAATTGGAAAAAGTATGGAACTATGAAAAAATTTCGGCACCACGTAAGCATGGTGATTTTATGTATTTTTATAAAAATGACGGCTTGCAAAATCAATATGTAATGTATAGACAAAAAGGAGATAAAAAACCAGAAGTTTTTTTAGACCCAAATACATTTTCAAAAGACGGCACAACATCTTTAGGTGCAACTAGCTTCACAAAAGACGGAAAATTATTGGCGTATTCAATATCAGAAGGCGGTTCTGATTGGCGTAAAATCATTGTAATTGATGCCTTAACAAAAGAAATAAAAGGCGACACCATTATTGATGTGAAATTTAGCGGAATTTCATGGTATAAAAACGAAGGTTTTTATTATTCAAGTTATGATAAACCAAAAGGAAGTGAATTATCAGCAAAAACAGATCAACACAAACTATATTATCACAAATTAGGAACAAAACAAGCAGATGATAAAGTAATATTTGGTATAGATAAGAAGCGTAGATATGTTGGCGGTAGAGTTACAGATGATAATAGTTATTTAATTATTTCTGCTTCAAAATCTACATCGGGAAATGAACTTTACATTAAGGATTTAACCAATCCTAACAATAAACTAATGACCATAGTAGATAATTTTAATAGCGATAATTATCTAATTGATAATAAAGGTAGTAAGCTATATATTTCAACAAATTTAAACGCACCAAACAAAAGAGTAATTACTGTTGATGCAAATAATCCTACTCCAAAAAATTGGAAAGATTTAATACCAGAAACCAAAGAGGTTTTAAGTACTTCAACTGGTTCGGGTTATATTTTCGCAAAATACATGGTTGATGCTATTTCAAAAGTAAAACAATATAATTATGATGGAAAACTTATTAGAGATATAAAACTTCCTGGAGTTGGAACTGCTAGTGGATTTGGAGGAGAGAAAGAAGATGAAACATTATACTTTAACTTTTCAAATTATATTACGCCTTCGTCTATTTATCAATTAAATCCAGAAAATGGAGAGTCTACCTTATATAAAAAACCAGATGTTAATTTTGATTCTAGTAAATACGAATCAAAACAAATATTTTACACCTCTAAAGATGGCACTAAAATACCAATGATTATTACCTATAAAAAAGGATTAAATTTAGACGGTAAAAACCCAACTATTTTATATGGTTACGGAGGTTTTAATATTAGTTTAACACCAAGCTTTAGTGTTGCAAATACTGTTTGGTTAGCAAATGGTGGTGTTTATGCAGTTGCTAATTTACGTGGTGGCGGAGAATATGGTAAAGCATGGCACGATGCAGGAACAAAACTTAAAAAACAAAATGTTTTTGATGATTTTATTGCTGCAGCTAAATATTTAATCGATAATAAATATACTTCATCTAATTTTCTTGCTATTCGTGGTGGTTCAAATGGCGGCTTGTTGGTTGGTGCTGTTATGACACAAAGACCCGATTTAATAAAAGTTGCATTGCCTGCAGTTGGTGTTTTAGATATGTTACGTTATCATACATTTACAGCTGGAGCTGGTTGGTCTTATGATTACGGAACAGCAAACGATAATAAAGAAATGTTTGAATATTTAAAAAATTATTCACCAGTTCATAATGTTAAAAAAGGAATACAATATCCTGCAACTTTAATAACTACAGGTGATCATGATGATAGAGTTGTGCCTGCGCACAGTTTTAAATTTGCAGCAGCACTACAAGAAAAACAAACAGGAAATAATCCTGTTTTAATTAGAATAGAAACCAATGCTGGTCATGGAGCAGGAACACCAACCTCAAAAACTATTCAGCAATATGCCGATATTTTTGCGTTTACATTCTATAATATGGGAATAACACCAATGCGACATCAAAATACGCTATAAATAAATAATTTATAGCGTTAAATTTAGAAACTTTAGCGTACACTAATAAGGTTTCTAAATTCATTCCGTTTTTATATTTATTCCTCTGATTTTTGCAATCTATCAACGGAATTCAAACAGTATAAAATTTTGCAGTAATTTTATTTCAAATTTTACGATTACCTTTCGAATGCCGTCTAAAATTTATACTTTAACCTACAATCATATTTTTAAATTAGATATTGATTTTAAGTTGTTCCACTAAATTCGCAGTAGAACCTTTATTATATATTTTAATTCCACTAAATTTATAGTAGAACCTCTATTTTTTAAAACTAGCTATTAAAAAGTCACCTAAAGATATTGGTGTTAATTTTCTAGGGAATACTGTTTTTTTAAAAACTTCCGCATCAGAATTATAAAATTTATGGAGTTTTAAACCAGAGCGATTCATATACTTTACTAAACGGTTTTTATTAAAATCAACAACATGTCCGCCTTCCCAATGACCGTTAACTAACAAACCTGTTCCTCCTAATTCTTTACCACAATCCGATGAAGCAGCTTGAGGTGGAACTTTACCTAGCAACCACCATAAACGATTGGCTAGTGAAACTATATTGGGCACAGATATAAACAAAATACCATCCGTTTTTAAGCATCTATTAATTTCTTGAATTAATGGTGTTCCCATTCGTAAATGTTCTAAAACTTCGGTAAGAATAAAGCACTCAATGCTGTTATTATCAAAGGGTAATTTTATATCTCTTCCGTCTAAATTTACTTTAATATCAGGCTCTCCGTATTTATCTAAAATCAACCAACTATCATGCTCAACATGATTTTTAAAAGAAGCATCAACACCACCAATTTCAATAAAATTCTTAAATGAAATATCCTTTTGTATAGCATTTAAGCTTACTTTAAACCGTTTTTCTTTTTCTATTGTCTTCATTACAGTAAATTAATATAGAACAAATGTATTTCTTTTATATGAACGAAGTCTATTAATTTTAAAATCTAACTAAAGCTTGATTTTAGAGATAGCAACCCATTTCTTTAAAAATTATTGATCACTTGCAAACCATTCTCCATAAGAATTATTGGTTTCGTATAATTTTAAGGAATGTAATTTTACTTCTTTTGGTAACCTTTTACTAATTTTTTCAGCAAAATCTATTAACATTAATTCGCTTGTTGGTTGGTATTCTACCAAAACCATTCTATGTGAATAATCTGCTATTTTATGTGCTAAATCTAAATGTTCGGAATTTTTATTCAACACGATAGAATGGTCGTAAATATCAATAATTTCAGTATTTACAATTTTTTTTAAATCGCCAAAATCAAGTACCATTCCGTTTTTTGGGTGGCTTTTATCGTCTATTGGTGTTCCAATTATAGTTACAAATAGCTGATAACTATGCCCGTGAATGTTTTTGCATTTACCATCGTAACCAGGTAAAGCATGAGCAGCTTCAAAATCAAAATGTTTTGTTATTCTTATTTTTGTCATTTTTCAGTTTCCTAATTAGTATTAAAGTATTTCCTTTAAAAAAGGTAGAAAGATTAGCTTATATCACCTCAAACTGTTTACCAACTTTTATAAAAGCAGTAATTGCTTTATCTAAATGTTCTTGGGTATGTGCAGCAGATAATTGCACTCTAATACGTGCTTTTTCTTTTGGAACAACTGGAAAGAAAAATCCAATTACATAAATACCTTCATCTAATAAAGCATTTGCCATATCTTGCGATAATTTGGCATCGTATAACATTACTGGTACAATTGCGGCATCGGCACCAACTAAATCAAAACCTGCTTTTTCCATTCCTTTACGGAAGTAATTGGTATTCCACTCTAACGTATCACGTAAAGTAGTATCGTTTTCTATCATTTCAAACACCTTTAATGATGCGCCAACAATTGTTGGAGCGAGAGAGTTTGAAAATAAATAAGGTCTAGAACGCTGACGTAAAATTTCTACAATTTCTTTTTTACCAGTAGTAAAACCGCCCATTGCTCCACCAAGTGCTTTTCCTAAAGTACCAGTAATAATATCTACTCTACCTAATACATTTTTAAGTTCAATTGTTCCACGACCTGTTTTACCAATAAAACCTGAAGCGTGGCATTCGTCCACCATTACTAAGGCATCGTATTTATCGGCTAAATCACATATTTTATCAAGCTGCGCAACAATTCCGTCCATAGAAAAAACGCCATCGGTTACAATAATTTTAAAACGATGGTTTTGTTTATTAGCTTCTATCAATTGTTCCTCTAAAGCATGCATATCATTATTTGCATAACGATAACGAGCAGCTTTACACAAGCGAACACCATCAATTATAGAAGCATGATTTAAACTATCGCTTATAATTGCATCTTCTTTGGTTAATAATGGTTCAAAAACACCGCCATTTGCATCAAAAGCAGCAGCATATAAAATAGTATCTTCACAATGAAAAAACTCGGCTATTTTGGCTTCTAATTCTTTATGAATATCTTGCGTTCCACAAATAAAACGAACCGAAGACATGCCAAAACCATGTGAGTCTAAAGTGTCTTTTGCTGCCTGTATTACTTCTTTATTATTTGATAAGCCTAAGTAGTTATTTGCACAAAAATTAATTACTTCTTCGCCTGTGGAAACTTTTATTACCGCATCTTGCGAGGTCGTTATTATTCTTTCCGACTTGTATAAGCCTGCTTCTTTTATGTTTTTCAACTCTTGTTTTAAATGATCTTTTATGTTTCCGTACATGGTTTTTTGTTTTAAAAAGATATATTATTAAATTATAATAAACCCTCTTTTCTATTATACAAACATAAGAATTTTATTGATGCATACTCTAAGGTTTATCATAAAAATAACTTATAAAACCAAAAAAAGACTGCAAAATGCAGTCTTTAAAATGTGGTACCTCCAGGAATCGAACCAGGGACACATGGATTTTCAGTCCATTGCTCTACCAACTGAGCTAAGGTACCATTTTTGGTGCGGCAAATATATGTCTATTTTTTAATATCATCAATGAAAAAATAAAAAAATTAATAATTATTTTTAAAATCCTTAACCTCAATAACTTCACTAGGCTTTATTTGAATCAACACATTACCTACTCTAACTCTAACCAATCGTAAAGTTGGAAATCCAACGGCAGCAGTCATTTTTCTTACCTGTCTGAATTTACCTTCGGTTATAATTATCCTTGCCCAACTTTTTGGTCCATGGCGTTCATCTCTTATATATCTGTTTTCAATGGGAATATCTGGTTCATCTTCAATTAAAAAAGCTTCACATGGT
>CAYOFS010000003.1:0-3607 GCA_964403095.1 uncultured Flavobacteriaceae bacterium
GAATAGAGAATAGAGAATAGAGAATAGAGAATAGAGAATAGAGAATAGAGAATAGTAGTTATTACACCATAGTTTTAATACTAAAATCAATATTTTCTTACACATAAAAACAACCAGAACATATTATTTTAAGTTTATTTTTCCCAATATTTAGAGGAATAAGAAGACTGGAAAATGAGATTTTACAAATTATGATACTACCTATAATAGCAATTGGCGATTCAGTTTTACGAAAAAAATGTAAAGATATTAGTAAAGATTATCCTGGTTTGGATATACTTTTAAGCAATATGCAAGAAACCATGATAAATGCTTGTGGTGTTGGTCTTGCTGCGCCTCAAATAAACAAAGCAATTCGGCTATTTTTGGTTGACACAACTCCTTTTGCCGAAGATGAAAATCTAAGCGAAACCGAAAGAGAAGAGCTTGGAAAGTTCAATCGTGTTTTTATTAATGCCAAAATCACCAAAGAAGAAGGTGAAGAATGGGCTTTTAACGAAGGCTGTTTAAGTATCCCTAATATTAGAGAGGACGTTTTCAGAAAAGAAACCATCACAATTGAGTATCTTGATGAAAATTTCGAACAAAAAACAGAAGTGTTATCAGGTTTAGCTGCTCGTGTTGTTCAGCATGAATATGACCATATAGAAGGTGTTTTATTTACAGATAAATTATCATCGCTTAAAAAAAGATTAATCAAAAAAAAAATTGATAACATCTCAAAAGGAAAAGTAGATGTAGATTATAGAATGAGGTTTCCTAAAAGAAAATAAGTACTGAATAAAAAAATAAATAATTAAACAAGATATAATGACATTAGAAAAATTAATAGTAGTAAGCGGAAAACCTGGTATATTTAAAATAGCCAATCAAACAAAAACTGGTCTATTGGTAGAAAGTTTAACGGATAGTAAAAAATTCCCAATCATCAACATACATAATGTTAGTAGCTTAAATGATATTGCTATTTACACATACGAAAAAGAGGTGCCTTTACGTGAAATTTTTAAAACAATTTTTACCAAAGAAGCTGGTAAAGAAACGATTAGTCATAAAGAGGATAAGAAAACACTAATAACTTTTTTTAGTGAAGTTTTACCTGATTATGATGAAGAAAGAGTGTATCCCTCAAATATAAAAAAAATAGTACAATGGTATAATTTACTAGTTGATGCTAAATTTGACTTTACAACCTTAGATAAAAAAGAAGACGCTCAAGAAGAAGAGTAAAATGTAAATTGTTTATACATAGATTTACTTATTTTCACTATTACCTTAAATCGTATAACGTATAAAAAATGACTACAAACCAAAAGCCAAATTCCAAAGAGCAAAAATTACACGCTTTTTCTCGCTTACTCGACATCATGGACGAGTTGCGAGAAAACTGCCCTTGGGATAAAAAGCAAACATTTCAAACACTCAGACACTTAACCATTGAGGAAACTTATGAGCTTGGCGATGCAATTTTAGACAACAACCTTAATGAAATTAAAAAAGAATTAGGTGATTTATTATTGCACATAGTTTTCTATTCCAAAATTGGCTCCGAAACAAATAGTTTTGATATTGCTGATGTTTGCAATGAAATAACCGATAAGTTAATTTATCGTCATCCACATATTTATGGCGATACCAAAGCCGAAACGGAAGAAGAAGTCAAACGCAACTGGGAAAAGTTAAAACTAAAAGAAGGCAAAGGTGAAAAATCTATTTTAGAAGGTGTTCCAAAATCATTACCAGCACTTGTTAAAGCTACAAGAATGCAAGATAAAGTTGCGGCAGTTGGTTTTGAATGGGAAAATACGGCACAAGTTCTAGATAAGATTAAAGAGGAAATATCCGAATTTAAAATTGAAAAAAAAGCCGAAAATCAACAGAAAATGGAAGCAGAATTTGGCGATATTTTATTTGCACTTGTTAATTACGGAAGATTTCATAAAATAAACCCAGAAGATGCTTTAGAACGCACCAATAAAAAATTTATAAATCGTTTTAATAACTTGGAACTTCAAGCAAAAAATAATGGTTTTGAAGTTGCCGACTTACCACTAAAAACATTATTAAGTTATTGGGAGAAATCAAAAGTTGTTTTTAAATAATTCCATTCCATAAAATTACATTATTTTAGCAGATTAACCACCTATTAGTTTATCAATGAAAACACGTATATTATATCTACTTTTAATTGTATTATTACTCTCTTCATGTAGTGATAAGAAAATAATATCCGCTTTTGGTTTTATGAATGAAAAGCTCGAAGAATCTAATGTTGTACTTGCTGTCAGAAATGACACACACAAACAAGTTCTAGATGCTGAAGTAATTAAATACCCAAAAAAATACAAACACGTAAAAGAGCAATCTGAAAGAGTCGCTCTAATTACAAGTAATTTTTACAATTATTTAGAAGATGTAAAAGATGAAATTTATGACGCCCATTTTGAACAAGGCGAAGACCGAACTCAGTATGAAAAATTAAGTAGTAGTAAGTTTTTAGATAATTTATTTTTTAATGGTGATAAACCCGCTCAACGAGGTCAAGAATTTTTAGACAAAGTAAATCGTTTTAAAATAGAAATTGCATCAGCTTTAGGTAGAGGATTTTCTTCCATATCAACTATAGTGAACGCACGTTTTAGAACCGAAGATATTAAAGGTAAAAATGGAAAAATTATTCCTTGGCTAAATCTTAAATTTAAAGGCTTTCCTGCAATAACCTCTATTACAAACATTACCCAAATGCAAACAGATTTGAATTTAATCGAATCCGAATTACTACTATCTATGATTAGTGGTGAGTTTGAAAGAGAAATGGCAATGCGTAATTTTATCGGAATTGTACAACTTAACAAAAACGCTTACTTAGAAGGCGAAGTCGTAAAAGGGAAAATTTTACTAGGCAGATATGACACTTCGGTTACGCCAGAAAATGTAATTGTAAACGGCACAAAGGTTGATAGCAAATTCCTTAGAGAAGGCGAAATAAGACTTAATTTTAAAGCGAACGGAATTGGAGAGCATCCATTGGCAGGAGTTTTTACTGTTCTAGAAGAAGGCAAGCCTGTTCAAATTAGATTTGATAGTAGCTACTCTGTAATTAGAAAATATAGATATGAAGGCTCAGATCCTGAAAACCCAATTGAGATTACTGAAACTACAACAACTCCAACTAGACCTACAAAAAAAGCAACTCCTAAAGAAACACCAAAACCAGTTTTAGCCTTTGACGAAACTAAAGTTAGACTAGAAGGAACAATTAAAGGTGATAAATACGGACACTTAAACATGTCTAAAAGTACCGTGAGAAATGCTAATATTGGCGCTTTACATTATGACTCTAATAAAAAATATAAAGCAGTAAGTTTTTCTATAAAAATAGCGGGAACTCCTGCAATTTTAATCAAAGGCAATCGATTAAATAAACGAGCTAAAAAAGCCCTTGAAAAAACCAGAAAAAATCAACGCATCAAAATTTATAACATTAAAGTAATATCTAGTTCTGGTGGAAGATTAAGTAATATTGAGCCTATTACTATTAAGATTAAATAAGGTTAAAGGGTTAAAGGGTTAAAGGGTTAAAGGGTTAAAGGGTTAAAGGGTTAAA
>CAYOFS010000003.1:3707-11938 GCA_964403095.1 uncultured Flavobacteriaceae bacterium
GGTTAAAGGGTTAAAGGGTTAAAGGGTTAAAGGGTTAAAGGGTTAAAGGGTTAAAGGGTTAAATTAAAAAACATAAAAGTTTAAAACAAGAAAAACAAACAATAATTACTAACAACCGAAAACCGAGAACCGAATACTAAAAAATGCAACAAGAATTAAGACTTTCCAGTTGGTTACCAACAACAAACAAAGAGGTTAAACTCAGAGGTTGGAGCGAACTTGATGTTATCCTGTTTAGTGGAGATGCATATGTTGATCATCCTTCATTTGGACCTGCTGTTATTGGACGTATTTTAGAAAGTTACGGCTTAAAAGTAGCCATTATACCGCAACCAAGTGTAAATGACAATCTTCAAGATTTTACTAAACTAGGAGCTCCAAAATTATTTTTTGGTATTACCGCTGGCGTTATGGATTCTATGGTCAGTAACTATACTGCCAGTAAACGCAAACGTGAAAAAGACGCTTACACTCCTAATGGAGATAAAGGCTTTAGACCAGATTATGCCACAACTGTTTATTCCAATATTTTAAAAGATAAATTCCCAAATACTCCTATTGTCATTGGCGGAATTGAAGCTTCATTAAGACGAGTTACACATTATGATTATTGGAGCGACAAGCTAAAACCAAATATTTTAACCGATTCAAAAGCGGACTTATTAGTTTACGGAATGGGAGAACAGCCACTAAGGGAAATTGTAAATCTACTACAAAAAGGCGTTCCTTTTAACTCTTTAACAACCATAAAACAAACTGCTTATTTAAAAGATAAATCAGAAAAATTACAAAAAAACAAGAACTGGAAAGATAAAATCATCAACTCACACGAGAATTGTTTAAACGATAAAATGAAATTTGCTGCAAATTTCAAAGTCATTGAACAGGAATCTAATAAAGTGTTCGGAAGTAGAATTTTACAAGATATTGGAAATAACACCTTGGTTATAAATCCTCCATACCCAACAATGACCGAAAAAGAAATAGACTCTTCTTTCGATTTACCTTTTACAAGATTACCTCATCCAAAATACAACAAAAGAGGTCCAATTCCCGCATTTGAAATGATTAAATTTTCTATCAATATTCATCGTGGTTGTTTTGGCGGTTGTAGTTTTTGTACCATATCGGCACATCAAGGAAAATTTATTGCTAGTAGATCTCAAGAGTCTATTTTAAAAGAAGTAGATAAAGTAGCAAATATGCCCGATTTTAAAGGTTATTTATCCGATATTGGTGGACCATCGGCTAATATGTACAAAATGAAAGGTAAAATACAATCTATCTGCGATAAATGTGTAGCTCCATCTTGTATAAATCCAGTAATTTGTAGTAATCTAGATACTTCACACAAACCTTTAACAGAATTATATCAAGCTGTTGATCAACATCCAAAAATCAAAAAATCTTTTATAGGAAGTGGGATTAGGCATGATATGTTAGTACCCGAATTTAATAAAAATGCAGACCCTAAAGAACTTGACGCATATACCGAAGAGGTTATGACAAAACACGTTTCGGGAAGATTAAAAGTCGCTCCTGAACATACTTCGGATCCTGTTTTGAAATTAATGCGCAAACCGTCTTTTAAATATTTTCATAGTTTCAAAAAACGATTTGACCAAATCAATAAAAAAAGAAACTTAAAACTACAATTAATTCCGTATTTTATCTCAAGTCACCCTGCAAGCGAATTAGAAGACATGGCAAATCTTGCTGCTGAAACTAAAGATATGGGTTTTAAATTAGAGCAAGTACAAGGCTTCACACCAACTCCAATGACAGTTGCTACTGTTATTTATTACAGTGGATATCACCCATACACCTTAAAAAAAACACATACTCCTAGAACTAAACAAGAGCGTGAAGATCAGCATAGATTTTTCTTTTGGTATAAAAAAGATAACCAAAGCTGGATTAGGAAAAGTCTTTCTAAAGTAAATAGAACGGATTTGATTGAACGTTTATTACCAAGTAAAATATCGGATAGTAAATCAGGTAAATTTAAAAGTGTAATGCAAAAAAACAAACGTCATAAACAGTTAAGTTTACCATCAGAATTTCCAAACTCGTCAAATAAAAGAAAAAGAAACTCTAGAAAAAAGAAACGTAGGTAATAATATGCTAATATTAAACAGTTGTAAACCATTGAAAAACAAACCCTAAATGAATAAAATCATAATCTTATCATTAATTTTATCACTTTTTTGGAATTGCCAATCACAAGAGAATATTTCAATAAAAAAAGAATATCCAAGGTGGATTGGAGATATAAAAAAAAATAACTCTGATAATCCGAATTTTGAATTATGCAATGGAGAGAATAATGTAAAGCAATATTTTAATAATTCTCAAGGACTTGAATATTACGGTGGTAAAACTAAAATATTAAAAGAGTTCAATAACAATTTTGTTCCTTCAACAAAACAAAACCAAAACGGAATAATACGAATACGTTTTATTGTTAATTGCAAAGGAGAAATAGGAATGTTTAGAATTATAGAAGCAGATAATAATTATAAAGAATTTAAATTTGATAATAAAATAACAAATCAACTTTTAAAAATAACAAAAACATTAAATGATTGGATACCAAAAGAAATCCGAAATAAAGAAATTGACTACTATCAGTACTTGATATTTAAAATTACGAACGGAAATATTAACGAAATACTACCATAATGAAATATATAATAGCATTAATAGTAAGTCTATTCGTTTTAATCAAGATGAATGCTCAACCAAATTGTGAAGCCTACAAATATAACGGAGATACTTTAAAATATAAAGCGTGTAAAAAAGCAGAAGAAATAAAAGGTCATTATCAATTTAGTCGAATATTTCAACAAAAATTAGATGAAGCCATTAAAATTGATAGCACATTTGCTTACGCATATAGAGAAAAGTCAGTAGCATATTTAAAAAGTGGTAATTTCATTACTTGGAAAACACTAATAGATAAGGCTGTTAAGTTTGACCCAAAAGATAATTTAGGTTATCGTGGTTGGTGTCGCTATCAGTTTTTTAGAGATTATAAAGGAGCAATAAAGGATATTGAAAAATTAGACAGTTTAGTTGCTTATGATTTAGGAACAAGTGTGAATGGAGATTATCACTTAAATATTGCAAAAGCAATTTGCTATAAAGCAATCGGACAAAAACAAAAAGCCATTAAAATTATTGAAAATCAATTAATCAGTAAAGATTATTATGTTGGTATTTTTGATTATTTTCATCTTGGAGTATGGTATTTGGAAGATAATCAATTTAAGAAATCACTAAAAACATTTAAAAAACAACTAATTGAAAATGATTTAGCAGAAGTTCATTATTATATGGCTCTAACATATAAAAAACTGAAAGATTTTTCTAATTACAAAAAACAACTTGAAATTGCAAAAACTATGTATATAGAAAATAAAGTATTGTTTGATGGTTATACTCATCATTTTGATAAAATATACTTGAAAGATATTGAAGATGAAATAAAAACGACTTACAACAAAGTGTATAAACAATAAGGGTTTCAGTGCTTAATTCAAAGTTTAGTGCATTTTACAAAGTCCGCAAAATTTACAATTTTGCATTTTATTGTTTAAAGAGAAAATTGTAAATTTGGCTAAGTAATAAACCGAAAAGTAAGTGCATTTTAATCCCTTACTGTTCATACACAGGTCGTTAACAATAGGCGCAATACTTTTTAATAAACAAATTAACACATGTTAAATGATGAAATAAGTTTTACTTGCAAAGATAAGGAAAATGATTTCCCAAATATTATTACATATAAAAAAGATAAGCGATTAAAAGCATCGGTTTCTGATGGAGAAATGCTTATCAATTTTGACTTTGAAAAATTCCAGTAATGAAAATTCTCCTAGTAGATAATAACCATCCAGTATTAAAAAACAGCCTAGAAAAATTAGGACATGAATGTATAGATAATTTCACCTCAACCAAACAAGAGATAGAAAAAACCATCAATCAATATGATGGTATTATAATTAGAAGTCGTTTCAAAATTGATAAAACTTTTATTGATAAAGCAACTAGTTTAAAATTTATTGCTCGTGTTGGTGCTGGTTTAGAAAGTATTAATGTTCCGTATGCAAAAAGTAAAAACATTCATTTAATATCTGCTCCTGAAGGTAACAAAAACGCTGTTAGCGAACATGCTTTAGGAATGATTTTATCTTTATTTAATAAAATTAAAAAAGCTGATTTAGAAATCCGTAACGGAAAATGGCTAAGAGAATCCAACAGAGGTATTGAATTAGACGGTAAAACCATTGGTTTAATTGGTTATGGTAATATGGGAAAAGCTTTTGCTAAAAAACTAAGAGGTTTTGATGTTACTATTATTTTTTACGATATTAAACCCAATTTAAGTGATGAAAATGCCCAACAAGTAAGTTTAAATGAATTGTTTGAAAAAACAGATGTATTGAGCCTTCACACGCCACACACATCATTAACAAACAAAATGATTGATGCTGATTTTATTAATCGATTTAAAAAATCATTTTACCTCATCAATACCGCTAGAGGAACTGCTGTTGTAACAGAAGATTTAACAAAAGCTCTTGGAAATAATAAAATATTAGGCGCTTGTTTAGATGTTTTAGAATTCGAAAAAGGATCATTTGAAAGTTTTTTTACTAACAATAATCTTCCAAAATCTTTTGAATATTTAATAAATTCTGAAAAAGTATTACTTTCTCCTCACGTTGCTGGTTGGACAATAGAATCTAAATATAAATTAGCTGCAACTATTTTGGATAAAATAAAATCAATCTAAAAATTATAAAAAGTTATTGTTTTTTTAAAATTTATTTTATCTCACTTTACAACATACTATATAACATGCTTCCTTTGGTCGTCGTCTCATATATTAAAGTTAATACCAATTCAACATCAAAATACGCTATAAAATATGAATTACCAAAAGATAGTTTAGATGCATTTGGAAATTCTTATTCGGCTGATATTAAAAAGTCGTGTGACAACAAATTGCATAAACAATAAGGATTTTAGTGCTTAATTTAAAGTTTAGAACATTTTAAAAAGTCCGCAAAATTTACAATTTTGCGTGTTAATTATTAAAGAAAAAATTGTAAATTCAGCTAAGTGCTAAACCGAAAAGTAAGTGCATTTTAAACCATTACTACTCATACTGTAGCGTTCCAAAATCAATTGTCAATACAGGCGCATTACGCCTATTATTAACACTTCTTGATAACTTATAAATAGTCAAGACTTTCTGTTTTCAAGGTCTTGACTATTCTAAAATTGTGACTCCGACAGGATTCAAACCTGCAACCCTCAGAGCCGAAATCTGATATTCTATTCAGTTGAACTACGGAGCCAAAAATATTTAAACCTTAGCCTAATAAATATTTAACAACATTTGATATTGCTTTACCATCAGCTTTACCTGCTAATTGCTTTGATGCCATTCCCATTACCTTACCCATATCTTTCATAGAGCTTGCTCCTACCTGTGCAATAATACCCGAAATAATGGTTTTTAATTCATCTTCTCCCATTTGCTCTGGCAAAAACTGCTCTAAAACAGCTACTTGAGCTAATTCTGGCTCTGCTAAATCAGCACGTCCTTGTTCTGAATAAAGTGCAGCACTATCTTTACGCTGTTTCACTAATTTCTGAACTAATTTTATTTCATCTTCAGTTGATAACTCTTTCGAATCACCACTAGTTTGCGCTAATAAAATTGCCGACTTAACAGCTCTCAAAGACTCTAAAGCAACTTTATCTTTTGCTCTCATTGCCTCTTTAAGCTTTGTCATTATTTCTTGTTGTAAACTCATAATATAAATTTTAAAAGCCTTACTAACTTTCCCAAAGAAAAGTAACTATAAGCTATATGTTATTATTTTATTCTCTTAAGTAAAGCGTTATTCTAGAATTTATTTTAGTATCAGAATAACGCAATCTTGTTTCTTAAAACTAATCTACATTATCATGTAAAAAGGAATTATTTGACCTAAAATTAATATCATCACCATCTGTTTCTAAAGATGTTCTAGAAATATTATTTGATGAAGGTGCTTCATTTAACTCTACATTATTACGTTTATAAGCTGGCTGTTTCTCTAATTCATCTATGCTTTGTTTTGCGTTATTAACAAACTTATAATTGTAATTTTTCATTTTTATTTTTCGTTCATCTGTACGTTTTTTTAATTGACCAATGGTGCTGTTTAATGGTGAAATTCCCGTTGCATTTACGTCAACTTTCTCTACATCTCTCATTACTCTAGTCTCTAATTTCATTTCTGGCTCAAGGTTTTTTACCGCCTTTAGGTTATTCTCTTTTGGTTTTGCATTTAAAAGCGTATTCTCCAACTCCATATAATCTTCCAAGCTATGCACTTTACCTTTAGATACGATTTCTGTATCAACTAAATCAATTTGATTAACATCTTTATTCGATATAATACGTATCTCTTCATTTTCAATTGCTTTTGGTTGTTCTGAATTGATTGGTAAATCAAAAACAAAAGTCATTTGATTTGCAACTTCTTCCAATGGTAATACTTCTTCTACATCATTTACTTCAATATTTGACGCTACTGGTGTTATAATAAAATCATCTTCATTACTAACATCAATCTCATCAGACAGAATTTCATTATAAACGACATCTATATTTTTAATAATTTCGGATGTTGGTATTAGGCTGTTTTCTTCAAAAAATTTTTCAGTATTAGATTTAGAAATTTCTTCTTCCCTTAAGGCATCTTGCTTAGCATCAGATAATAAATTAGAAAAATCATTTCCTAAAAACCCTTTTATTTCTGATACTTCTTCCTCTATACTCTTATTTTTTTCCTGAACAACCTCAGTATCATTTACCTCAACATCAAACAAAGTCAAAGGTTTTTCTTCCTCTAATTGATGTATCACTTTTGGCTCTTCCGTTTTAACCGCATCAAGTTTAGTAGTCTTTGCATCTACTTTAAACTCTACTCTTGGCGTATTATTTCTAGGCAACTCCTCGATTGGCTTTGATGGATCACCTAAATTATAAACTATTTTTTTGCTCTCTACTGTAGATATTTCCGTTTGTTGCTCTTTATTAAAACCTGTTGCTACAATAGTAACTTCTACTGCATCACCAAGTTCTTTTTCTGTTCCTACACCCATAATAATATTAACATTTGACTTTGCTTCACTTTGGATATAATCGTTAATTTCACCTATTTCATCAATGGTAATTTCATTAGTTCCAGATACAATTAAAAGCAATACATTTTTAGCTCCAGTTATCTTATTATTGTTTAATAATGGCGAATCTAAAGCTTTAGTAATTGCTTCTTGTGCACGATTAACTCCTTCAGCTATAGCAGAACCCATTATAGCAGAACCGCTATTTGCTAAAACAGTATTTGCATCTCTAAAATCAATATTTTGAGTGTAATGATTTGTAATTACATTTGCGATACCCATTGCAGCAGTTGACAATACCTCATCTGCTTTTGAGTAACCATCGGTAATACCTAAATTACCATAAACTTCACGCAGTTTATTATTATTTATAACGATAATAGAATCTACATGCTCACGTAATTCTGCGATTCCGTCTTGTGCTTGTTCATTTCTCTTCTTACCTTCAAATGAAAAAGGAGTAGTTACAATGGCTACAGTTAGTAAGCCCATATCACGAGCTGTTTTAGCAATTATTGGTGCTGCTCCAGTTCCTGTTCCTCCACCCATTCCAACAGTAATAAATACCATTTTTGTTTTTACGCCTAGCATTGTTTCAATAGCATCACCACTTTCCAAAGCAGATTCCATTCCCACTTCAGGGTTTGCTCCTGCTCCTAAACCTTCAGTTAAAGTAGCTCCTAGCTGTATTTTTATTGGCACAGGACTATTACTCAAGGCTTGTGCATCTGTATTACAAATTACAAAATCAACGCCATTAATTCCTTTTTTATACATGTGGTTAACAGCATTACTTCCTCCTCCTCCAACTCCAATGACTTTAATTACATTAGATTGGTTTTTTGGTAAATTAAACTGCATTTCTCCAAAATTTCCTATGTTTTCCATATTAACTATATTTTCTAGGTTTCTATTTTCTTTTTTCGGTTGTCGGTTGTCTGTTTACTACTGACTGTTATCTTCTCTGTTGTCTGTTTACTGTTTACTGCTGACTGTTATCTTCTCTTTTCGCTACTCCGCGTTATCTAAAAATTCACGAAAAT
>CAYOFS010000003.1:12038-36089 GCA_964403095.1 uncultured Flavobacteriaceae bacterium
CTGACTGTTATCTTCTCTTTTCGCTACTCCGCGTTATCTAAAAATTCACGAAAATTACTTACGAATTTATCCCAAAACGAAGGCTTTTTTCCTGTACTATCTACGACAACTTCCTCATCTACTTTTACTTCTTGCTCTATATTATCAGTATTATCCACCTGATCAACGTCTGTTATTTCTGGTTTACTAGCACTTACTTTTTGCTGCTCTTTTTCTTCTAGACCTTTCATTAACAAACCAACAGAGGTTGCGTACATTGGACTAGATAATTCATCAGCCGAATCACTTGCTAAGTGTTCATTTGGGTAACCAATACGAGTATCCATACCTGTAATATATCCAACCAATTGTTTTATATGTTGTAATTGTGCTCCACCACCTGTTAAAACAATACCTGCAATTAATTTTTTCTTTGGCTCATCATAACCATAATTTTTAATTTCGGAAAAAACTTCTTCAATAATCTCTACAGCTCTTGAATGTATAATTTTAGACAAATTCTTCAATGTAATTTCTTTCGGATCTCTACCTCTTAAACCAGGAATGGAAACAATTTCATTTTCTTTATTTTCTCCAGGCCAAGCTGAACCAAATTTTGTTTTTAACAATTCGGCTTGTTTGCCAATTATAGAACATCCTTCTTTTATATCTTCGGTTATTACGTTTCCTCCAAATGGAATTACTGCTGTATGACGAATAATACCATCTTTAAAAATAGCTAAATCGGTTGTTCCACCTCCGATATCAATCATAGCAACTCCTGCTTCTTTTTCTTCTTGACTAAGAACAGCATCGGCTGAAGCTAATGGCTCTAAAGTTATATTTGCCATACCTAAGCCTGCGCTTTTGATACATCTACCAATATTTCTAATAGAAGCAACTTGACCAACTACTACGTGGAAATTAGCTTCTAATCGTCCGCCAAACATTCCAACTGGCTCTTCTATTTCTGCCTGACCATCAACTTTATAATCTTGCGGTAATACATGAATAATCTCTTCACCAGGAAGCATAACCAATTTTAATACTTGATTTTTCAAACGTTCAATATCATCACGATCAATAACATCATCGGCATTTTCTCTAGTAATATAATCACTATGGTGTAATGATCTAATATGCTGACCTGCAATACCTACAACTACTTCTGAAATTTCAATATTACTTTCATTTTCAGCATCTTCAACTGCTTGTTGAATGGATTGTATTGTCTGAGTAATATTATTCACAACACCTCTATGAACGCCCATGCTTACAGCTTTACCTGTACCTAACACTTCAATTTTACCAAATTCATTTTTACGACCTATCATCGCTACAATTTTGGTTGTTCCAATGTCTAATCCTACTGCTATTTGATTTTCCATAACTTATTACTTTGTGCAAACAATTTGCTTGCTATATTCTAAATTTATTTTACTATACTTATTTAAACTATTATCCTTTTCCATTTTCTGATAAAAGGCTTTAAGTTTTTTGATTTTCGTTCCGTAATTTTCTAATTTTCCAAAAACTACTATTTGATTTCCCATTCTTGTTTTTAAATAAAAACGTCCATCTTGTTTTATTTCTATACCAATGATTTGTTTTTTCATAAACTCATCACTTAATACTTTTTGTGTAAATTGATATACACTTCTCAAGTCTTTATCGCTTAAAACTCCTGTTACAATTGGCACTCTTGCTGAGTAATTTTTAGATAATTTCATTTTATCTCCTTGCCTATCTAAATAGTAAGATGTGCCGTTTACTAAAATTCTTGCTATTGGTTTTTTCTGTAAAACATTCGTTTTTAAAACACCATCTACTGTTAAAAAAACCTCTGCTTTTTCAACCATTGAATTTTGCTGAATTTGCTTTTCTACAACATTCAAAAACATAGTTTGTTTGGTTTTATTTTTAACATTACCTAAACTTTGTATCAACATTTTCTCAACTTCATTTTTTGTTATAAACAGATTTTCTTCTCCATTAAAATCAATTACCACATCAGTAACTATACGACTGGCATTTCGATAATTTGCAAAACCAAACAAACCTGCAATAACAAGGGAAAATAATAGTGCTTTTATGTAAACTTTATATTTTAACATTATAAACTAAATTCGTTTTTCTTTTTGTATTGCTTTACTAGTCCTTTTACTGTTACTCCTATATCTCCTGCGCCCAGAACTGAAATCACAATATTATTATCTACTGATATATTTGCTATTATTGCATCAACATTATTTTCAACTACTACAACTGGAGTATTACTTATATTTTTTATTTTTGACGCTAACCAGTCGGAGTTTACTCCTTCAATAGGTAACTCTCTTGCTGGATAAATATCTAATAAGATTACCTTATCAAATTGTGCTAAATTTTTTGCAAAATCATCTATAAAATCTCTTGTTCTACTAAATAAATGTGGTTGAAAAATCACCACTTTTTCTTTTAGTGAATATAAAGCTACTATTGTTTGATATACTGCATTTATTTCCGTTGGATGATGCGCATAATCATCAATTAAGGTTAGTCTATCAGTATTAATTTTTATATTAAACCTTCTATCAATTCCTTTAAAAGTAGCCAAGCCTTTTTTGATATCGGCTAATGAAACGCCATAAGTGTTTGCCATTGATAAAGCTGCCAAAGTATTTGATATATTGTGTTTTCCTGGCAATTCAACTTTTATATTGTCTATTTTTTCGGTTGGCGTTTTTACATCGAACAATGAAATTCCGTTTTCAATTCTAATGTTTTTTGCTTGATATGCTGCATGATTATCAAATCCAAAAGTAATTCCTTCAAGATCGACTTCACTACTTACAAATAATTTATCGGACACTATATTGCCAAAATCTTTAAACGATTTTAATAATTCATCCGCTTTACCATAAATATCTAAATGATCGGCATCGGTTGATGTGATACATGCTATATTAGGACTTAATTGTAAAAAAGACCTATCGTACTCATCTGCTTCAACTACTGATATCTTATCACCTCCAAGTATTAAATTTGAATTATAATTAACTGCTATTCCTCCTAAAAACGAAGTAGCGTCAACATTCGCCTCTTTTAAAATATGTCCTAAAATTGCTGATGTTGTTGTTTTTCCATGAGTTCCTGCAACCGCAAAGCAAAATGTATTTTTTGTGATTAAACCTAATACCTCAGCTCTTTTCAAGACATCAAAACCATTATTTTTAAAATAATTTAGTTCACTATGATTATCCGTAATTGCTGGAGTATAAACGATTAACGTATTCTCTTTCTCTAAAAATTGGTTAGGGATTTTTGCAATATCATCGTGGAAATGAATATCAATCCCCATCTTAATTAAACTTTCCGTTATAGACGAAGTTGTTTTATCAAAACCAGCAACATGCTTACCATTTACTGCAAAATAACGAGCAAGTGCAGACATACCAATACCTCCAATTCCGATAAAGAAAATGTTAGTTCGCTGTAAATAATCCTTTAAAAAAGGATTATTTTTACTGATATGTTTATTATTCTCACTCATTTTAAGCCTTCGCTTTTGGTTTACATTATTTTACTTTATTAACTCTTCCACTTCATCAACAATTGATTTTGTTGCGTTTGGTAGTGCTAATTTTTTTATATTTTTACTTAACTCGGCTTGTCTTTCTTGATTTTCAATGACACTATTAAATACTATTTGAAACCTTTCTAACTCACTTTCTTTTAATAAAATTGCTGCATTTTCATCTACCACAGCTTGTGCATTTTTTGTTTGATGATCTTCTGACACGTTTGGACTTGGAATAAATATGGTTGGCTTTCCAACGATACACAGTTCCGATATTGAACCTGCTCCTGCTCTACTTATTATTATATCTGCTGCCGCATAAGTTAAATCCATCTTGTTTAAAAAAGCATGTGTTTGCACAGTTTTAAGTTCATCATATTTTTTATATTCTTTATAGTACATTTTACCTGTTTGCCAGATAACTTGTACATTTTGTTCTATTAACCAATTTAACTGGTTTTCAATTAATTTATTTATAGCTCTTGCTCCTAAACTTCCACCTATTACAAGTAGTGTTTTTTTTGTGTTATCCAACTTAAAATAGCGTATCGCTTCTTCTCTTTTACTATTAATAGTTAACAAATCTTGTCTTACTGGGTTTCCTGTTTTTATTATTTTATTTTCAGGAAAAAAGCGTTCTAGATTATCATAAGCGACACAAATTTTAGTTGCTTTTTTAGATAATAGTTTATTTGTTATTCCTGGGTACGAATTTTGCTCTTGTATCAATGTTGGTATTCCATTCGCATTTGCTCTCATTAATGTTGGTCCTGAAGCAAAACCTCCTGTTCCAATTACAACATCTGGTTTAAAACTTTTAATGATACTATTTGCTTTCCATAAACTACTAATAAGCTTAAACGGAAAGGTTAAGTTTTTTAAAGTTAGCTTTCGCTGAATACCACTAATCCAAAGTCCTTTTATTTCATATCCGTTTTGCGGAATTTTTTCCATCTCCATTCTATCCTTTGCTCCAACAAACAAAAAATTAGCATTCGGAAAACGATTCTTTAACTCATTCGCTATAGCAATGGCAGGATAAATATGCCCACCTGTTCCTCCGCCTGATAATAATATGTTTATTTGCTTACTCATTTATTTATTGAACGTCTTATCTTTTCTCTGTTTTCTGTTGACTGTTTTCTGTTTACTGTTTACTGCTCTCTGTTTACTGTTCTCTGTTCTCTAAAAACAAACTACCCAATAGCTTCGTGTAAAACGTCTAAAGGATTTTCTGTTTCTTTATTATTTATTACTTCTTTACTATTTTCTCCTTTTGCTGCACTTACACTTAATACAATTCCAATTGCAAAACAAGTCATCCAAATAGATGTTCCTCCTGCGCTTATCAACGGTAATGGTTGACCCGTAACTGGAAATAACCCAACTGCAACTGCCATATTCACAAACGCTTGAAAAACTATCGGGATTCCCACGCCTAAAACAGCCAATGTACCAAATATAGTTTCCGTTTTTCTTGCTACTATTACTATTCTAAAAAGCAACAATAAGTACATTGCTATTAAAAATACTGCTCCTATCATTCCATATTCTTCAACAATAATTGCAAAAATAAAATCGGATGATGATTGAGGTAAAAAATTTTTCTGGATACTCTTACCAGAACCTTTACCCATTATACCGCCTGAATAAACTGCTACTTGAGCTAAATGCGATTGGTAGTTTTCTTTACTGTCTTTATCGGAATAGTTATCTACTCTATTAATCCAAGTTTGTACTCTTGAATTTTTAAAATTATCAGGAAATGCCTTAACTGTCAAAATAAAAATTGCAATACTAAATACCCCAACAATACCAATACCTATAATATACTTTATTGGATAATTCCCAAAGAACGTTAACAAGATTACCATTGTAAATAATAAAACTGCTGTTGAAAAGTTTGCAGGGAATATCAAACCTAAAATCAAAGCCACAGGCAACCACAAAGGCAAAATACTCTCTTTAAATTCAATTTTCATATCCTTATTCCTAGCAAAATACCTTGCTATATAAATCATCAATATTACTCCTGCAAGTGTTGAAGTTTGAAATTTAAAACTAGTAAACGGCACACTTATCCATCTTGCCGCCATAATTGCATCTGCATTTCTTGGCTGTAATAATGTATATACAAGTAATAACAACACAACAGGAATCATGATTACAGACAACCCACTAAAATAGCGATACGGTATTCTATGTGTTGCATAAATAATAAAAAAACCTAACATTAATAAAACTGCATGCTTTATTAAATGTCCTGTTGTTGTACCATTAGAAACAACATATACCAAGTTTGTACTTGCACTATATACAGGTAAAAACGAAAATATAGCAAGCATCGCAACGATTGCCCATATTGCTTTATCTCCTTTTATATGTTGAAAAATGCTATTCATTTTTTATTTTAATCTTTAATTATATTTTATTATTTACTAATCAATTACAACTCACGCACTGCTTTTTTAAATTGTTTACCTCTATCTTCATAACTTTCAAACAAGTCAAAACTTGCACATGCTGGAGATAATAATACACTATCCCCTTTTTCTGAAATTCTATAAGCAACTTTTATAGCTTCTTCTACTCCTTGAGTTTCCACAATTAAATCTATCACATTTGAAAATGCTGCTTTAATTTTCTCATTATCTACGCCTAAGCAAACAATAGCCTTCACTTTTTCATTTACAAAAGGCAATAACTCATCATAATCATTCCCCTTATCAACTCCTCCAACTATCCAAACTGTTGGCGTAGTCATACTTTCTAGAGCATAATATGTTGCGTTAATATTTGTAGCCTTGCTATCATTTATATAATGAACGCCATTAATTTTTAAAACAGGCTCTAAACGATGTTCCACTCCTTCAAAATCTGACAAACTTTGACGAATAGTTTCTTTTCTAACTTTTAACAATGTTGCCGCCATACTTGCCGCCATTGCATTTTTCACATTATGTTTACCTAGTAAGGCTAAATTTTGAATTTTCATAGTGAATATGTTTTTGTTTAGTTCTATTATTATTTTATTATCTTTTACGTAAGCTCCTTCTAATTCTTTAGTTTGTATTTCCTGCTTTCGCAACAATGACACTTCGTCTAAACTACCGCCAAGTGTAAATGGCAATAATTTTGCTTTTGTTTTGTTTTTTGCTAACCATTTCTGGATAGCTCTATCATCTGCATCATATATTAAATAGTCCGTAGCTGATTGATTTTTTGTTATTCTGAATTTTGAATTGATATAATTTTGATATTTATACTCATATCTATCCAAATGGTCAGGCGAAATATTAGTTATTATTGCAATGTGAGGTGCAAAATCAACTATTCCGTCTAACTGAAAACTACTCAATTCCAACACGTACAAATCGTGCTTTTTATTAGCTACTTGCAAGGCAAAACTGTCGCCAATATTCCCTGCTGTTCCTACATTTAGCTTTTCATTATTTAAAATATAACTTAACAATAATGTTATAGTTGTTTTTCCGTTGCTACCCGTTATTCCAATCACCTCAGCCATATTAAACTGATTCGCAAATTCTATTTCAGAAATTACGGGTATTCCTTTTTCTCTTAACTTTAAGACTAAAGGAACATTATCTGGTATTCCCGGACTTTTCATTACAACATCGGCCGATAACATTTTATCTTCTGAATGTTTGTTTTCTTCAAATTGAAGGTCATTATGTAAAAGAACTTTTTTATATTTATTTTTAATTACTCCTTTGTCTGATACAAATACTTTGTACCCATGTTTTTTTGCCAAAACTGCTACTCCAACGCCACTTTCTCCTGCTCCTAAAACAATTAATTTTTTCATTTTTTTGATATACAATATATTGCACCTCTTACACTTATCTAACCTTTAATGTTATTATGGTTAATACTGCTAACATTATTCCTACAATCCAAAAGCGCACAACTATTTTACTCTCATGTATTCCTTTTTTTTGATAATGATGATGTAATGGCGACATTAAAAATATACGCCTTCCTTCTCCATACTTTTTTCGTGTATATTTAAACCATGCTACTTGCATCATTACGGAAAGATTTTCTACTAAGAAAATTCCTGCCAAAATTGGTATTAACAATTCTTTACGTACAGATATTGCAATTACAGCTATTATTCCTCCAATAGTTAAACTACCCGTATCGCCCATAAAAACTTGTGCAGGAAAAGTATTGTACCATAAAAAACCTATCAAACCTCCTGCAAAAGCCGAAATAAAAATGGTCATTTCTCCTGAATTAGGAACAAACATTACATTAAGGTAGTTGGCAAAAACTAAATTTCCTGAAACCCAAGCAAAAATAGCAAGAGTTCCAACAATTATTGCTGATGAACCTGCTGCTAAACCATCAATTCCATCGGTTAGATTTGCGCCATTAGATACTGCCGTTATTATAAGTATCACTATTAGTAAAAAAGGAATCCAAGCATATTTTTTATAATCATCACCAGCCCAACTAATCAAACTTGCATAGTCAAATGTATTATCTTTTAAAAACGGAATATTTGTTCTAGTTGATTTTTTTGCTTCTCCAAAATACGCTGATGGATTTGTGCTTCCCGCTTTAACAACCTCAACTGTTGGGTTTTTAATTTCTTCTCTAATAGTAACATTTGGGTTAAAGTACAAAACCAATCCTACAATAATTCCTAAACCTACTTGACCTACAACTTTAAACCGTCCTTTTAATCCGTCTTTATTCTTTTTATGGACTTTTAAATAATCGTCAATAAAGCCAATAGTTCCCATCCATAAAGTTGTAATAATTAATAAAACAATATATACGTTATCCAACTGAGCAAACATAAACACAGGTATCAATGTTGCTAAAATTATAATAATTCCACCCATTGTTGGTGTACCCGATTTTTCTTTTTGACCTTCCAGTCCTAAATCACGAACTGTTTCTCCAATTTGTAAGCTGCGCAGTTTATTTATAATTCGTTTACCAAAAAACGTAGCTATAAACAAGGCAAATACAAACGCTAAAGCGGAACGAAACGTGATGTATCGAAACAATCCTGCTCCTGCAAAATTGTAATGTTGTTCTAAATAGTCAAATAAATAGTATAGCATTTTTCTTAATTTTAAATTTTGAATTTTGAATTTTGAATTGCTAACATTTCTGTTACAACTTCATAATCATCAAAATGATTTTTCACTCCTTTAATTATTTGATAATTTTCATGTCCTTTTCCTGCTATTAATAACACATCACCTTTATTAGCAAGTTTACATGCTGTTTTAATTGCCTGTTTCCTATTTGTTATTGACACATATTTATCTTCATTCTCTTTTGAGACACCTTGCTCAATTTCTTCAATAATTGTATCTGGATTTTCACTCCTTGGATTATCCGAAGTAAAAACTACCTGATTGGATAATTGTGTAGCTATATATCCCATTTTTGGTCTTTTAGATTTATCTCTATCACCTCCACAACCAACAACAGTTATCACATTATTTTCTTTTTCTTTTATATCATTAATTGTCTCTAATACATTTTTCAAAGCATCTGGAGTATGCGCATAATCAACTATAGCTACAATTCCACTATCAGAAACTGTGTGCTGAAATCTTCCGTTAACGGAATTTAATTGGCTTATGATTAATAAAATCTCCATTTTATCCAAGCCTAATTCCATTGCAACACCATAAATTGCTGCTAAATTATAAGCATTAAAACTACCTATCAACTTAGACCAAACCTCTGTGTTATTTATTTGTAACAACAAGCCCGACATTTGATTTTCTATGATTCTCACTTTATAATCAGCTGATGTTTTTAATGCATAACTTAATTTTGTTGCTTTTGTATTTTGAAGCATCATACTTCCATTTTTATCATCGTAATTAACCAAAGCAAAAGCTGATTTTGGTAATTCATCAAAAAATTTCTTTTTAACATCTCTGTATTCAGCAAAAGTTTTATGATAATCTAAATGATCATGTGTCAAGTTGGTAAAAACTCCTCCTTTAAATAGCAATCCACTAGTTCTACTTTGATGAATTCCATGTGAACTTACCTCCATAAAGCAATATTCAATACCATTATCAACCATCATTGACAAATACTTATTAATTGTTAAGCTGTCTGGCGTTGTATGTGTTGCTTCAATCTCTAAATCATCAATTTTCACTACTACTGTTGATAATAGACCAATTTTATAATTTGCCTTTTGAAATAAATCAAACAGCAAAGTAGTAATTGTCGTCTTTCCATTTGTACCTGTAACTCCAATTAAATCTAATTTTTCTGATGGATTATCGTAAAAATTTGAGGCAATTTCAGCCAAAGCTTCATTAGAGCTATCAACTTGGATATAAACTGATTCTTTACTGAAATTTGTAAATTTCACATCATCAAAAACCACAACACTTGCACCATTATTTATCGCAACATCGATAAATTTATGACCGTTAACTACAGTTCCTTTTTGAGCAATAAAAACATCATTTTTTTCAATTTTTCTTGAATCAAATTGGATATTATTAATTAACACATCTGTTTCACCATGCGTTTTCACGATGGTTACATTTTTTAATATGTTATTTAACTTTTTCATTATTATTCTTTTTTCGGAATTGGTCAGATTTACACTAATTTATTATTTCATTTCTCTATTCTCTTCTCTATATTCTATATTCTCTTAAAAAAATTAACTTAATTCTAATGTTATCTTATTTCCTTTAATAATTTTACCTCCTACTTTTAAGGATTGTTTTTTAACTCTACCAATTCCTTTAAAGGAAACTTTTAATCCTAAATTTTCCAATAAAGACACTGCGTCCATACCAACCATTCCTTTTAAATCAGGCATGGTTTCAAAACCTTTTTCCGCATTGATATAATATCTAGTATCACTTTTTTCCAAAAACGCATAGTCACTTTTCAAACCTTTAAACTCGTCTACAATTGGCGTATCGGTATATAACTTTTGTGCTATTTTTGCAAATACAGGCGCAGCAACAGTATTACCATAATAACCTAATTTAGTATTTGGTTTATGAATAACCACAATGCATGAATACTGAGGATTATCCGCTGGAAAAAAACCTGCAAAAGATGCTATATATTGCGATTCGCCTCCGTTTCCATAATCAACTTTACATGTACCAGTTTTACCTGCCAAAAAATAATCTTTATTATATATATTTGTTGCCGTGCCTTTTTTTACAACATCTTGCAACATCTTATTCACCTTATCAATAGTTGATTGAGAACAAATTTTATCATTAATCACTTCCGTTTCAAATACTTTCAACACCTCATCTTGCTGCTTAATAGCTTTCACAAACATTGGTTTTACCATTTTACCATTATTTGCTATCGCATTATAAAACGCTAAAGTTTGCAAAGGCGTTATTGAAACACCATAACCAAAACTCATCCAAGCCAACGAAGTACCATACCATCTATCTTTAATTTTAGGACTTGGAATAAATGGTTCTCCTTCACCAATAATTGGAATATTTAATTTATAACCTACTTCCATTTTATTTAAACCATCAATAAATTTTTGTGGATTATTTTTATAATTTTGATGAATAATTTTTGCAATTCCTACATTAGAAGAAACCTCCAACACTTTAGCCGCAGAAATTTTACCATAACCACCATGATACGAGTCAGTAACAGTTCGCCTACCAACTCTCCACTTACCTTTTTCCGTGTCTATTATAGTAGAGCTATCAATAACTTTATCTTCCAAAGCCACAACCATGCTCATCAACTTAAATGTTGAACCAGGTTCATGCGACTCTCCAATAGCATAATTTAATTTTTCATAATATCGACCGCTTTTTGTTCTTCCTAAATTAGAAATAGCTTTAATTTCACCTGTTTTAGTTTCCATTACCACTACAGAACCATGAGCTGCCTCATATTTTTCTAACTGCAACAACAAAGCGTGATGTGCAATATCTTGAATATTAACATTTATGGTAGTAATAACATCTTGCCCATCTACTGGGTCTACTTCTTGCGCATCAAAAATAGGCTTCCATTGTCCTTTTGCGATTTTTTGTTTTAGACGTTTTCCATTTTTACCTCTCAAATATTTTTTAAAATTACCTTCCAAACCTACTTTTGCAGTAAACTCCATGCCATCTCTTCCAACACGTTTTTCATCCCAACCAATTGTACGTTCGGCAATTCTACCAATAGGCCTTTCTCTTACTGTTTTTTGTTCTTTAATAAAGCCTCCTTTATATGGACCAAGCTTAAAAAGTGGAAAATTTTTCACCTTTATATAATCCGTATAACTTAAATCTCTCGCAATTAACAAGTACCTATTTTTACTTCTCTTAGCCTTACGAAATCTAGATTCGTATTCCGCAGCTGTTTTATAAAACATCTCAGACATAGCTTTAGCTAAACTCTTAACATGTTTATTGAAATTTTTATCAGATACCGTAACCAAATCCATATGAATATCAAATCTAGCAACCGATGTAGCCAATAAACTTCCATCAGCCGAATATACATTTCCACGATTCGCAGGTATATCAAATTTTCTAATCACCCTATCTTGTGCTTCACTTTTATATAAATCACCATTAATCAACTGAATATCTACTAACTTATAAATTACAACTACCGCAAACAATAACAATACTGCTGCGAACAAATACAATTTATTTAATATGTTTTTTTTCTCAATTGACATACCCCTACTTACTTATTATTTTATTAATTTTAATTTTAACTGGCGGTTCTTCAGACACAAACAAACCTTTATTTTCTAATTTAGCAACTACTGTAGACTCCATCTTCAACTTCATCAAATCTGACCTAGTAGCGACAAACTGTGATCTTAATTCTTTTTTCTTCTTAGTTAACTTTGCAATTATCTGTACTTTTCTATCCACTCTATGCGAACTCGAAATCATCATTAATGCTAAAAATGTTAGAAACAGAATAAACATCCAGTTTTTTAAAGCATCTTCCTCAATTAGAAAACGCCCTTTTAAAACATTATATACTTGCTGCTTAAAACTCATTATTTAATTCTTGTTGCTATTCTTAACCTCGCACTTCTTGCTCTATTATTTTGTTTGATTTCTTCTTTTGATGGGACAATCAGCTTTCCATTTTTCTTAAACGGAACTGTAAAATTTCCATAAAAATCTTTTTCTGGTTCTCCTTCAAACATTCCGTTTTGTATCAAACGCTTCACTAACCTATCTTCTAAAGAATGATAAGATATAACACTCAATCTTCCTCCATCATCTAATAAATCAACTGTTTGCATCAAAAATTCCTTTAACACATCAAGCTCTTCATTAACCTCTATTCTAACCGCCTGAAATATTTGCGCTAAAATTTTATGCTCTTTCGATTTTGGCAAAAACGTTGACAACACTTCTTTCAACTCAAAACTTGTTTTTATCTCTTTTTCACTTCTAGCTTGAACAATTTTAGAAGCAATACTTCTAGAACCTCTCAACTCTCCATATTGAAAAAACAAATCAGCTAAAGCTTTTTCATCATAAAAATTAATAATCTCAAAAGCTGATTTCTCAATACCTTGATTCATTCTCATATCTAAATCAGCATCAAATCGTGTTGAAAAACCTCTCTCCGCCACATCAAACTGATGAGAAGAAACTCCCAAATCCGCTAAAATTCCATCAACCTTTCTGTATCCACTCAACCGTAAAAAACGCCTGATATATCTAAAATTCTCATTAATTAAAACAAACCGTTTATCGTCTATTGCATTTTTAAGCGCATCTTCATCTTGATCAAAAGCAAATAATTTTCCATTTTCACCTAAGCGACTTAAAATCTCTCTCGAATGACCTCCGCCTCCAAAAGTAACATCTACATAAACTCCATCTGGCTTAATATTCAAACCTCCAACACTCTCGTTTAACAATACTGCATTATGATATTTCATCATCTCCTCCTCCCATAACATCTTCGGCTAAATCGGCAAAATCACCAGTAGCATCATCGATAGCTTTTTCATATTTATCTTTATCCCAAATCTCTACAATATCACCAACCGAAGCCACAACAATATTTTTAGAAATTTCAGAAAAAGTACACAAGTCTTTTGGAATCAACAATCTACCTAAAGAATCCAGCTCTACCATTTTAACTCCAGCAGTAAATCTTCTTACGAAATCATTATTCTTTTTCTTGAATTTATTAAGCTTATTAATTTTACTCATCAATAAATTCCACTCACTCATAGGATACAATTCCAAACAAGTCTGAAAAACAGAACGCTTCAACACAAAACCCTCTTGCAACACAGGCTGCAATTGTTTTTTGATAGCAGAAGGCATCGTCATACGACCTTTCGCATCTGCCTTACATTCATATGTTCCTATTAAATTTATCACTCTTGACTGATTACTATAAAATTAAAAGACAAATATACATCAAATTTCCCACAAGAATCCAAAAGAATCCATTTTGTTAATAACTTTAGTCTTGGTTTTTATTATTTTGATTATCAGACAAATACCGATTGCTATATTTTTTACATTGTTCTTTCACGAGTAAAACCATTAAAAAATTGTATTTTGCTACAAAATATTTATCTTTGCAACGCACAACAACAAGCATTAAATGAAAGAAGAACTAAAAGAAGATGGAGAATTCCAATACCTAGAAACAGGAGAAGGGATTCCTATTATTATTTTACATGGACTAATGGGTAACCTAAGTAATTTTGAAGGTGTTTTTGATTATTTTCCCGAAAACAAATACAAGATAATAATGCCTCAATTACCCGTTTATGAATTACCACTACTCAAAACTAACGTAAAAAATTTAGCTGAGTTTGTTAAATCTTTTATTGAGTATAAAAAAATTGATAAATACATTTTAATGGGTAATTCTCTAGGAGGACATATTGCATTATACTATTCAAAAATGTATCCTGAAAATGTTTTAGGCATGATTTTAACAGGAAGTTCTGGTCTTTATGAAAACGCAATGGGAGGAAGCTTCCCTAGACGTGGCGATTATGAGTATGTTGAGAAAAAAGTACAAGATGTGTTTTACGATAACGCAATTGCAACAAAAGAAATAGTTGACGAAACATACGCCACTATCAACGATAGAGGTAAATTAATTAGAACATTAGCACTTGCAAAAAGTGCCATAAGACATAATATGGCGAAAGATTTACCAAAAATGAAAATGCCTGTTTGTTTAATTTGGGGAAAAAACGACATTGTAACACCACCAGATGTTGGAGAGGAATTTAACAAACTCTTGCCTAATTCTGATTTATTTTGGATTGATAAATGCGGACACACTCCAATGATGGAACACCCAAACGAGTTTAATACTATCTTACACAAATGGCTCACTAAGCAAAATTTTAAATTGTAACAACTTAATAAAGCATCAAGAAGTACGATTCTACAAATTAAAATCAATCACACTTAACAAAGAAGTCTAAACTAAATAGATGAAAATCAATACCGCATCATTTGTAATTAGCAGCTCGCACGTTAGCAAATGCCCTTCTGAAAAAATAACAGAATACGCTTTTATAGGAAGATCCAATGTTGGGAAATCTTCATTAATCAACATGCTAACCAATCATAAACACCTAGCTAAAACCTCTAACAAACCCGGAAAAACACAACTAATTAATCATTTCATAATAAATAAGGAATGGTTTTTAGTCGATTTACCTGGTTACGGATACGCAAGAGTTTCCAAAAAAACAAGAAATAAATTCCAAGGCTTAATTTATGACTACTTTAATAAAAGACTACAACTAGTCTGCACATTCGTATTAATAGATATTAGGCATGACGCTCAAAATATAGATTTAGAATTCATGCAATATTTAGGAGAAAATGCTATTCCTTTCTGTATCGTTTTTACCAAATCAGATAAAATATCTAAAACTGTAATTAATAAGAATATCGCTCAATACAAAAAAAGCATGCTTCAATACTGGGAAACGATGCCTACTTACTTTATATCTTCATCAGTTGATAAAAATGGAAAAGAAGACATTCTAAACTTTATAGGAAAAACAAACATAGACTTAAAAAAATAATTATTTGCGAATTAACTCAACTAAAAAAAACTTACAAATAATTCATGAAGATAATCATTTAATTATCATCAACAAACGCGTTGGCGATATTGTTCAAGGCGACAAAACCAAAGACAAACCTTTAAGCGAGGTAGTCAAAGAGTATATTAGTGATAAATATAACAAACCTGGCAATGTATATTTAGGAGTTGTTCACAGACTTGACAGACCAACTAGTGGAATTATTATATTTGCCAAGACTTCAAAAGCCTTATCTCGACTTAACAAAATGCTTAGAGATAAAAAAATCAATAAGACCTATATTGCTATTGTAAAAAACAAACCCTTAAAAAAATCAGACACCTTAATACACTATTTAAGGAAAAATCCTAAAAACAATAAGGCAATAATATTTAATAAAGAAACTCCTAATACAAAAAAAGCAATTCTCCACTACAAAACATTGCAGCAATTAGATAATTATACTGCTTTAGAAATTGATCTTGAAACAGGCAGACATCATCAAATTAGAGCACAACTATCTAACATAAATTGCAGTATAAAAGGCGATTTAAAATACGGAGCAAGCCGAAGCAATAAAAATGGAGGAATACATCTTCACGCCTATAAAATAAATTTTATTCATCCCGTAAAAAAAGAAGAATTAACATTTATAGCAACTTTTCCTAAAGACCCTTTATGGAATAATATTCACTTTTAAGAACTTATTAACATAACATAGTGCAAATCATTATTTTGCCTATATTTGTAACTGAAAAAGAACATACTATATAATCAAACCTCTTAAGATTATGAACAACTACGCAAAAACACAAGCCTTTAACAATGCCGATATTGTAGATTTACAAAAAATTAAATCTAAAAACAGTATTAAGCAAATAAACAAACTACACAATACCTTAATCACACTTGAAGAAAAATGCAACATACAAATTGCTGCAAAATATTTAACTGGTTTTTTAGAGGAAAAAGAAGCTAAAACATACAAGGATTATATTAACAGTCTTAGTTAACTTTTTTTAAATAATATAAAAACAAACTGTACCTAATCAATAAATAGCCTTGGCAAAAACTTCAGGTTTGCAGTGAGTAATTGGGTTGATTGTTAACAGTCTTACACTTATTATCTAACAGCCTAATGTCGCCATATTAATAATGCGATCTAATTATTTCACAACAACACCTCTTTTACCAAGAGATTTTACCATTCGTAAAGCGCTTTTTTTAACACTGTTCTTTTTTATTAAAAAAACCTTATCATATAAAACATTATCCATAAAAAAAGTAACTTTAAACTCATTATTCAAAACTAAAACTTCTTCAATCATTAATTCAAATTTTACTCCAGATTTTGAAGGTAACAATTCTATCTTATGCCGCATTTGAGCAGTTTCTCTACTGTCATCATACCCTTTTGAAATAATTAAAACCATCTCAATTGCAATTTCCTTTTCATTAACTATATACACATTCCAATCGGTTGATTTGAATGCAATGTTAAATTCTGGTACCACAACCAAATAAACAGCCTCTACTTTTGGTATAACAATATCTTTTTTCATCTACTTATTTTATTAAATTAATCCTAAGATTTTCGAGAAATTATAACACGGTAAAATTATCATAAATAATTAAACTCATATCGTTTTAAAATATTAGTTATTAATTATTATTTAAACACAATATTTTATACTTTTGATTTTTATTAAAAACCATTTAGTTTGAAAATTTTTAGAGGATTATCCGAATTTAAAGAAACGAAAAAAAGTATCATTACCGTTGGGACATTTGATGGTGTTCATATTGGCCATCAAAAGATAATAAAAAAAATTAACGCTAATAAAAAAGGTGCAAATTCTGTTTTATTAACTTTCTATCCTCACCCAAGAATGGTACTACAAGACGACTCTTCCATAAAACTCCTTAACACATTAGAAGAGAAAATGGAACTATTAAAAGAAGCTGGCTTAGATTGTTTGGTAATAGAGCCATTCACAAAACACTTTTCTCGCCAAACCGCTCTAGAATTTGTAAGAAATGTTTTATTAAAAACATTAAATGTGAAAAAATTAGTCATTGGTTACGATCATCGATTTGGAAAAAATCGTGAAGGTGATTTTGATCAATTACAAGAATATGGAGAAATGTTTGATTTTAAATTAAAAAAAATATCTGCTCAAGACATTAAAACCGTCTCAGTAAGTTCTACAAAAATAAGAAAAGCTTTACAGGAAGGGAATATAGAAACCGCCAACAACTACTTAGGTTACATGTACTTACTGTCAGGAAAAGTAGTTCGAGGTCAAGGCTTAGGAAGTAAATGGAACTATCCAACTATAAATATTCAAATTCCAAATCCATATAAATTAATACCTAAAAATGGTGTTTATTTAGTTTCCGCCCAATTACGCTCTTCGCATTTTTTTGGCATAATGAATATTGGATTTCGACCAACTGTAAATGGAAAAAACAGGACTATTGAAGTGCATTTATTAGATTTCAAAGACGATGTTTATGGAGATAATATCAAGGTCTGCATGTTAAAACGACTTAGAGACGAACAAAAATTTCCTTCCATTGAAGCTTTAATTGAACAAATTAAACTCGATGAAATAACAGCAAGGGAAATTATTAAAAACAGCTAACTTTCCAAACAACTTCATAGTGAGGTAGACCCTTTTTAATTTCAAATTTTTTAATATTTTAATATTTTAATTTCATTATCTTTGCAAACTAAATAAAAAAACATGTTACAAGTATCTTACCTTAGAGAAAACAAAAAAGAAGTTTTACGTGGACTAGCAGTTCGTAATTTTGCTGATGCCGAAAAGATGATAGATACTATAATATCATCCGATGAAAATCGTAGAGCAACCCAAACGAAACTAGACAACACTTTAGCTGAAGCAAATAAAATAGCCAAAGAAATTGGAGGTTTATTCAAATCTGGCAAAGCCGCAGAAGCAAACATATTAAAAGAAAAATCTGGAGAATTAAAAACATTATCAACTGTTTTAAAAGAAAAATTAACACAAAGCAACACAGAACTAAACGAGTTATTATACCAAATTCCAAATATTCCAAACATCTTGGTGCCTTCTGGAAATACAGAAAACGACAATGAAACTACTTTTCAAGAAGGTGATATTCCTAAATTACACAAAAACTCATTACCTCATTGGGAATTGGCGAAAAAATATGATATAATCGATTTTGAATTAGGAAATAAAATTGCTGGCGCAGGATTTCCTGTTTATAAAGGTAAAGGTGCAAAATTACAACGCGCTTTGATTAATTATTTTTTAGATAAAAATACCGATGCTGGTTATGATGAAGTTCAAGTACCACACATGGTAAATGAAGAATCTGCAACTGCAACTGGACAATTACCAGATAAGGACGGGCAAATGTATCATGACGCTAAAGACAACTTATACTTAATACCAACCGCCGAAGTTCCAGTTACCAATATTTTTAGAGATGTTATTTTAAAAGAAAATGATTTTCCTATTTGTAAAACTGCCTACACACCATGTTTTCGTAGAGAAGCAGGTTCTTATGGAGCTCACGTTCGTGGATTAAATAGGTTACATCAATTTGATAAAGTAGAAATTGTACGTATTGAACATCCTGAAAAATCTTACGAGGCACTTGACGGAATGGTAGATCACGTTACCGAAATTTTACGTGAATTAAATATGCCTTTTAGAATATTACGTCTTTGTGGTGGTGATATCGGTTTCACTTCTGCTCTAACTTATGATTTTGAAGTGTTCTCTACTGCGCAAGATAGATGGCTAGAAGTAAGTTCGGTTTCAAACTTTGAGAATTTTCAATCTAATAGATTAAAACTACGCTACAAAGATAGTAACGGGAAAACACAATTAGCACATACGCTTAACGGAAGCTCATTAGCCTTACCTAGAATAATGGCTGGTCTTCTAGAGAATCATCAAACACCTGAAGGAATAAAAATTCCTGATTGCTTAATTAATTATTGTGGATTTGATATGATTAATTAACCCATATTCTATGATTAAAAAAAAGCCTACTAAAACTAAATTTTAGTAGGCTTTTTTTAGTTAAACTATCTCTACAGCTTTCTTCGATTTCCTATAAAGAAACGAATTAAAAATTTTTCTTTTTCCAAAATTACTAAGTGACCTACTATTTACAAATTTGGAGAATAATTTTTTATTCACTCCAAAATATTCATACGTATTACCATCTGTAAAAGTAACTTCTAAAAGCATACTTTTATGATGAAAATCAACAATTGGCGATTGTATCGTTATGGTATTGTATTCTTCTAAATTTGACTCTTTCGTTTTTGGAGCAATACTCACTAAAAAATGATAGCCATCAATAATTTTTTGACTTTTAATTTCTGCCTCATCTTTTTTATCTTGATCTTGAAATTTATCTGGATGCCAAGTTTTAACTAAACCTCTATATGTAGTTTTAAGCTCTTTAAGATTTATCGCTCCTTCTACTTTAAACAGCTTTTTATATTCATTAATACGTTTCATTTTTATTTTTTTATTTGAGCTGCAAATCTATTCATTATATTTGATATAAATTATAATTTTGAGAACAACTTAAATTTAACTAATTTAACACCAATTCAACATCAAAATACGCTATAAATTATTTATATTTTCACGTTTTCCTGCATTTCAAATTTATTTAGCACATTTTAAAATAGAATTGGTATAACATCAAAATTACAATCAATTTTCACTAACTTGCCATCTTGAATTTTAGTAAAAAAGTTCATATTTTAATGAAAAGAAAACAGGAATATATAGAAGTTTATGGTGCTCGTGTTCATAATTTAAAAAATATTGACATAAAAATACCACGTAATCAGCTTGTTGTAATCACAGGTATAAGTGGTAGCGGGAAATCTTCATTAGCATTTGATACCATATATGCAGAAGGTCAAAGACGTTATATTGAAACTTTTTCTGCTTATGCTCGTCAGTTTTTAGGTAATTTAGAGCGTCCAGATGTTGATAAAATAGATGGACTTTCTCCTGTAATTGCCATTGAACAAAAAACAACCAATCGCAGTCCACGATCAACGGTAGGAACAATTACTGAGATTTATGATTTTTTACGTTTACTCTTTGCTAGAGTTGGTGATGCATATTCTTTTGAAACCAATGAAAAAATGGTTTCTTATTCCGATGAACAAATACATGATTTAATATTAAATGATTATAATAATCAGAAAATAAACATTCTTGCTCCTGTAATTAAATCCCGAAAAGGACATTACAGAGAACTCTTTGAGCAAATTGCTAAACAAGGTTTTTTGCGTGTTCGTATAGATGGTGAAATTCAAGAAATTAAAAAAGGAATGCGTGTGGACAGATATAAAACACACGACATTGAAATTGTTATTGATAGACTTAAAGTTTCTCCTGAAAAGAATCAAGAAACAAGAAGCAAGAAGTTAAATAGTGATAATTCTAATAACAGCAAACGCTTATCAGAAGCCATTAAAACAGCAATGTATCATGGCGAAGATACTATTATGGTTGTAGCTCAAGGTGAAGAAAAATCACGCTATTTTAGTAGAGATTTAATGTGTCCAACTAGTGGAATTGCGTATCCGAAACCAGAACCAAATAGTTTTTCATTTAATTCACCAAAAGGAGCTTGTCCAAAATGTAATGGGTTAGGAGCACTAAACGAAGTTGTTATTGATAAAATATTCCCTAATAAAGAATTATCTATAAATAAAGGAGGAATTGCTCCAATTGGAGAAACAAAAAACTCATGGATTTTCAAACAACTAAAAATTATTGGTGAAAAATTTAAGTTCACTTTAGAAACACCAATCAATAAAATCCCAAAAAAAGCCATTGAAGTAATCCTTTATGGAGGAAATGAAAATTTTGAAATAGAATCTAAAATAATGGGAGTCACCCAAAATTATGAAATAAATTTTGAAGGGATTATTAATTTTATTACCAGTCAATTTAAGGATAGCAACTCTACGTCTATTAAACGATGGGCAAAAGATTTCATGACGGAGAATAAATGTTCTTCATGTAAAGGTTCACGCTTACGTCAAGAATCACTTAATTTCAAAATTCAAAAAAAAAATATTAGTGATTTAGCGCAAATGGATATTATCCAACTATCCGAATGGTTTGAGAAACTAGTGCTAAATAATAAACAACAACAAATTGGAACCGAGATATTAAAAGAAATTAAAACACGTTTAACATTTTTACTAAATGTCGGCTTAGATTACTTAAGCCTTGATAGAAGCTCAAAAACACTTTCTGGTGGAGAAGCGCAACGTATTAGATTAGCCACTCAAATTGGTTCACAATTAGTTGGTGTTTTATATATTTTAGATGAACCAAGCATTGGCTTACATCAAAGAGACAACCAAAAACTAATTGACTCTTTAACAAATTTAAGAGATATTGGCAACTCTGTATTAGTTGTTGAACACGATAAAGAAATGATGCTTGAAGCAGATTATGTTATTGATATAGGACCAAAAGCAGGTAAAAACGGAGGAGAAATAATCAGTAAAGGAACTCCAAAAGAATTACTAAAAAGCAAAACACTAACAGCTGATTATCTTAATGGAACTAAGAGTTTTGAAATTCCTGAAAAAAGAAGAAAAGGGAATGGAAAAAAAATAATCTTAAAAGGAGCAACAGGAAATAATCTTAAAAAAGTAGATTTAACTATTCCTTTAGGGAAAATGATTTGCGTTACTGGTGTTTCTGGTAGTGGTAAATCTAGCTTAATTAATGAAACGCTATATCCTATAATAAATAAATACATATATAGAGCTGTCAAAATTCCGTTACCATACAAATCCATTACTGGCTTAGAACATATTGATAAGATTATAGATATAAATCAATCTCCAATTGGAAGAACACCAAGATCAAATCCTGCAACATATACTGGTGTTTTTAGTAAGGTTCGAAATCTTTTCGCAAAAACACCCGAAGCTTTAATTAGAGGCTATAAACCTGGTCGTTTTTCTTTCAATGTTAAAGATGGACGATGTGAAACATGCCAAGGCGGAGGAGTTCGTGTAATTGAAATGAACTTTTTACCTGATGTACAAGTAGAGTGCGAAACATGCATGGGAAAACGTTTTACACGAGAAACTTTAGAAATAAGATATAAAGGAAAATCTATATATGATGTGCTTGAAATGACAATTGATGAATCTGTTATTTTTTTCAAAAACATTCCTAAAATTCACAAAAAAATAAAAACAATACAAGATGTAGGTCTAGGCTATATAAGTTTAGGACAACGCTCTACCACACTTTCAGGAGGCGAAGCACAACGTATTAAACTTGCTGCCGAATTATCTAAAAGGGATACTGGAAACACACTTTATATTCTTGACGAACCAACTACTGGACTTCATTTTGAAGACATTCAAGTTTTAATGAAAGTGTTAAACAAATTAACCGATAAAGGAAATACCGTTATCATAATTGAGCATAACCTAGATGTAGTTAAATTAGCTGACCATATTATTGACGTTGGCCCAGAAGGTGGAAAAAGAGGCGGAAAAATATTATTTAAAGGCACACCAGAAGAAATGATAAAAATAAATAAAGGATATACCGCTAAGTTTCTTAAAAAAGAATTAACTTAAAGTGGTTTTTTTCTTAAAAAAAAGAACAGAAAACAAACGAATAAACTAAAGTACAAAAACATGAATAGAGATAAAAAAATAAGAGAGAAGTTAAAACAAAAAACTTGGAATGAAATTAAAACCAATGACTCTTGGGCAATATTCAAAATAATGTCTGAATTTGTTGAAGGTTATGAAAAATTAAGTAGAGTTGGCCCTTGTGTTAGTATATTTGGTTCTGCAAGAACCAAAACTGATGATAAATATTACAAACTTACTGAAAATATAGGCTATGAATTAACTCAAAATGGCTTTGGAGTAATTACTGGTGGTGGACCTGGTATAATGGAAGCTGGAAATAAAGGCGCTTTTCGTGGTAAAGGTATTTCTGTAGGTTTAAATATTGATTTACCTTTTGAACAGCATGACAATCCTTATGTTGACAGAGGTAAAAGCTTGGATTTTGATTACTTTTTTGTTCGTAAAGTAATGTTTATGAAATATTCTCAAGGCTTTGTTGTGATGCCTGGAGGTTTTGGAACTTTAGATGAATTGTTTGAAGCAATAACATTAATACAAACAAAGAAAATAGGTAAATTTCCTATTATTTTAGTTGGAAAAGAATATTGGAACGGTCTTTTTGAATGGATCAAAAAAACTTTACTAAACGATTTTAAAACGATTAGCCCAAAAGATTTAGATTTAATACAATTATTCGATACTGAAAAAGAAGTAGTAGACTATTTAAATAAATTCTATGAAAAATATAATTTAAGTCCTAATTTTTAACTTTGAATTAAATTATATTTTAGGTATATTATTATACTT
>CAYOFS010000003.1:36189-38023 GCA_964403095.1 uncultured Flavobacteriaceae bacterium
ACTTTTTTTATTTGTTCTTAATTTGTAATTCTAAATTCTGTACGCCTATTTTTTTGATGCTCTTCTTCAGTACACTTCACTCCATCTGAACATCTATTTAACAACTGTGTTTCTCCATAACCCTTTGCTGATATTCGCAAATCACTAATTCCTTTCATTCTTATATAACGCATCGTCGAAATAGCTCTACGTTGTGATAGAGAACGATTATACTTGTATGATGCTCTGCTATCAGTATGTGAACCAATTTCTACTACTACGTTTTTACAACGCTTCATAATATCAACTACTTTATCTAATTCATAAGCTGCATCTGGCCTAATGTAAGATTTATTTAAATCAAAATAAATAGTATTAATATTGTTTAAAGCTTCTTGACAATTATCATTTGAAGTTTCAAAATTAGTAAAAGCTCTAACAGGGTTTGAACCTGCACCTTGAGCAGGGTTTGAACTTACACCTTGAGATTGTTGTGGTAAATTAGATACTAAAGCAGCATCAGAACCAAGGTTTAAATCTAATATCAAATCTAAATCTGGGCTAGATACAACTTCTTTTGAATCTAAAGAAAAACCTTCTTTAGACGCTTCTACTTTATAGGTAGATGTACAATCAATTTCAAATGAAAAACGAGCTGTTCCATCTACTATTTGCTCATCAATTATTTTATTAGAAGAGTCATAAATAACAACTAAAGCTCCTGGTATTCTTCTTCCTGTTTTCTTATTAGTTACAATACCTTTTACTATTTGGTTGCATGGAACTCCCACTAATTCTTTAAAATAATAAATATCATCATCTCCTTTACCTGAATCTCTTTTAGAAGTAAAGTAGCCATAGTTTGCACCTTTCTTTTTTGTGAAAGAAAAATCATCTCTAATACTATTAATACTTTCCCCTAAATTTATAGCTTCTGATGTACCATCTAAACGGACAACATAAATATCTAAATCTCCATATCCGCCTTCTTTATCAGATGAAAAATATAGCATATTATCTTCTCCCATAAAAGGAAAACGCTCACTACCTTTAGTATTCACTTTTGAACCTAAATTAATTGGTTCTCCGTATGTACCATCATCTTTTATCGCTATTCTATAAATATCATCAGAACCTCTTAACTCTGACGAAAAATATAAGGTTTTATTATCTGTACTAAGTGTAGGATGACCAACACAATATTCACTACTATTGAATGGCATTTCTTCTATATTTTCCCAAACTCCTGGCGATATTACATCCGCTTTATACATAGCAATATGTGTAACTCCTTCTTTATCTTTTGATAAGCTTTTTTTATAATATTTATCTCTTGAAAAATAAACCGTTTTCATATCATTTGTAAAAGCAACATTAGATTCGTGATACTTTGTATTTACACTACTATTGATTTTAATTCTATTTACCAATTCACCATCTTCTGCAATATCAGCAAGATATAACTCTAAAAATGGTTGCTGGTTTGGGTCCCAAATATTTCTAATCGTTTTATTTAATTTTGTAGGTGATGAATATATCATTTGACTGTCTCCATAGAACGTTGTTCCAAAGTTTGACAACTCATCATTACACTCATTTAAGTGTTTGATAGAGTAACGCTCTGTCGTATCTTGTGCAAAACTAAAACTTACACTTAATATAGCAACTGCTAATAAAATTACTGTTTTTTTAATCTGTTCTTTCATACTATATGTTTTTGAAGTTTGAACTTGCATAATTAAAGCTGCACCTGATATGATATGTTTTTTATATGTTCTGTTCATTTTCTATAAGGTTTAAGTTTTTGTTAAAAGAATCTAGGTGATTTCAAGTTCTTACGTGACATATTTACATC
>CAYOFS010000004.1:0-14113 GCA_964403095.1 uncultured Flavobacteriaceae bacterium
CTTATATAATATTTGATAAACTGAATTTAAAATTGGTGTCTTTGCTTTATTTTTTTCATTAATTAAAAAAGCACTTTTCACAGCGTAATAACCTTCGGCAACCATACTCATTTCCATCATGGCAGACTTCACGGTATAGCCTTTACCAATCATATTACCAAACATTCTATTTCTACTAAATACAGAATACCCAGTTACCAATAAATCACCTAAATAAGCCGAGTTGTTAATATTGCGCTTCATCTTATGTTCTTTTTTAACAAAACGTTTCATTTCTCTAATTGCATTACTCATCAAAACTGATTGAAAATTATCTCCATAACCCAAGCCATGTGCAATACCTGCAGCTATAGCGTAAATATTTTTAAGCATAGCGGCATATTCTGTACCTATAACATCATCGGATAATTTTGTTTTTATAAATCTACTTGATAAAAAATCAGCCATTATTTTGGCTTTCTCTTGATCTTTACTCGCGATAGTTAAATAAGATAATCGTTCCATTGCCACTTCTTCGGCATGACAAGGACCTGTTATAACGCCAATATCTTCAAAAGGTATGTCATAGTGCTTTATAAAATGTTCTCCAACCAATAAACCTGTTTCGGGAACAATTCCTTTTATTGCCGAAAATATTACTTTTCCTTTTAAAGAAGTCGTTATTTTATTTAATTCCGTTTTTACAAAAGCAGATGGAATAGCAAAAATTAAATAATCAGCATAGGTTACCAATTCATCAATATTACTACTTAATTTTAATTGGTTTGGATTAAACTCAACTGAACTTATATACGTTGGATTATGTCCATTTCGTTTTATATGCTCTACAGCATATTCACTACGCATATACCAGCCAACTTGCTCTAAATTTTCACACAGCATTTTAACTATTGCTGTTGCCCAAGAACCGCCTCCAAAAACGGCTACTTTTATTTTTTTACTCATAATTAAGTTTTACTGATATTTTTTAACTTTCTTGCGTAGCTTTCCCTTCCAATTCAGCTTCATATTCTTCCATTACAGGTCTAACAGTGCTGTCAGGTAAATCTGTAATTCTCACATAAATTAAACCATCAATTGCATCGTTAAAATTTGGATCTACATTAAAGGCTACAAGTTTACAATTTTGCTTAACATACTTCTTTAACAAAACTGGAATACGTAAATTCCCTGGTTCAATTTCATCAATAAAACGATCAAATTTTTTCAAATCAGATTTTACTGTATCAAATACAAAATCTTTATCGGCATCTTTTAGTTTTACTTTATATTCTTGTTTTGGTCTAATATATTGCGCAACGTATGGATCATAATAATTGGATTTCATAAATTCAATCATTAATGATTTTGAAAAATCGGAAAATTTATTACTAATACTAACGCCACCAAGTAAAAATTTATACTCCGGATAACGCAATGTTACATGAATAATCCCTCTCCAAAGTAAAAATAAAGGCATTGGTTTTTGCTGGTATTCTTTGCGGACAAAAGCTCTTCCCATTTCAAAAGAGTATTCCATCATAGTATTTAATTCAGGTTCTATTTTAAATAACGTATTAATATAAAAACCTTCAATACCGTATTTTTTGAAAATTTCTTTTCCGAATCCCATTCGATATGCTCCCACTAAAGTATCGGTAACCGAATCCCACAAAAACATATGTTTATAGAATTTATCATACTTATCTAAATCAATTTTTTTATTAGTTCCTTCGCCAATTTCTCTAAAAGTAATTTCTCGTAAACGCCCAATTTCATGTAGAATATTAGGTATTTCATTTGCATCAACTAAAAAAACTTCATAGTTTTTAGACGATAATAATTGTCTATCAGTGTTGCGTAACTTATCAACCTCAGCTTTTAAAATAGACGCTTCAACTTCGTCAACAATTTTTTTAGCATTCATTTGATTTTTAGACGAATTATCAATTGATTTTTCTTTAAACGTATTGGAAAGTAGGTACGTTTTTTTACGTATGAATTGATGAAAATCATCTATGTTTTTATATTGTTCCTGCTCAGCAACTTTTATAGGATTACCTATACGAATTTTAATTTTTCTTTTACCTTGGCTCATTAATTCCGAAGGCAACTTAGCTGTTCTTAAAGTTCCGCTTAATCTTGACAAGATATAAAAAAACTTACTATTTTTTGCATGAAAATAAATTGGAATAATAGGCACTTTTGCTTTATGAATTAGTTTAACTGCTCCTTGCTCCCACTCTTTATCAATTACTAATTTACCATCTTTGTATGTTGACACTTCACCTGCTGGAAAAACACCTAAAGGAAAACCATCACGTAAATGACCTAAAGCACTTTTTATACCAGCAATACTAGATTTTGCATCTTTCCTATCTTCAAAAGGGTTAACAGGTAAGACATATGGTTTTAAAGGCACTGCTCTATGCAATAAGAAGTTTGCTATTATTTTATAATCTGCTCTTTTCTCTAACACTAATTTTAATAATAAAATACCATCAATTCCCCCTAAAGGATGATTTGAAATAGTAATAAAAGCGCCGTCTTTGGGTATTCTTTTTAAATCATTTTCAGGAATTTCATAATTTATTTTAACTTCATCAAGTAGTCCGTTTAAAAAATCTAAGTCTGATTTATCTTTATTATTATCATATAGTTTATTAAGTCTTGATATTCTTAAAATTTTCATCAAAGACCAGGCAATAAAAGTGCCTACAAATCCATATTTATCAATATTAAGTACTTTTGCAATTTCTTTTGAAGTTACTAATCCCATTTTACAATAATATCACTTTTTTATTGTTTTTACAACAAATTGAACAGTTTCTCTACTTGTTTGTTGCAATAAAATTTCTTTTTCTTTTTCAATTAACGCAATTGCCTTATTATCAAAATGTCTAATAGTTAATAATGTTATGTTTTTATTAAATAAACATTTATATTTTTCTTTAATACTACTCAAAAAATTATCAAAATTATTAAACTTATCCTCTAAACAAACTGAAAAACTAATTGCAGTATTTTGTATTAAGTTTACTCGGAGCTTATAACAATGCAATAAATCAAATATTTCACTGATATTATTTTCCATCATAAATGAAAAATCTCGTGTAGAAATAGATATTAAAATTTGTTTATCCTTAACTATATAACAGGGTGTTTTAGGTTTTAAATCAATCCCTTTCCCTATTACTGTTCCTTTTTTAAGAGGATTAACAAACGACTTAACATGTAATGGAATTTCTTTTTTCTGTAATGGTTGTAATGTTTTTGGGTGAATTACCGAAGCTCCAAAAAAGGCCATTTCAATAGCTTCTCTATAAGAAATTTTTGACAACAATATTGCATTTTCATATATTTGTGGATCTGCATTTAAAACACCATCAACATCTTTAAAAACAGTAACATTTTCGGCATCTAAACAATAGGCAAAAATAGCAGCTGTATAGTCCGAGCCTTCTCTACCTAAGGTAGTTGTGTTTTTAGAAACACTACTTCCTATAAAGCCCTGAGTAACAAGTAATTCTGTTTTATTCTTTAATTCCTCCACATGCTTTTTAGTTAAAACCCAATCTACACTAGCATCTCTATAATTATCATCGGTTTTTATATAATTTCTTGCATCTATCCATTGATTCTCTACACCATTATCACTCAAAAAAGCACTTATTATTTTTGTAGAAACTTGTTCGGCTAGAGAAACTACTTGATCATAAACAAAATTATAGTTTGTTGATTTGTTGTCCTTTAAAAACAACTCTAAGTCATTCCAAATACTATTGATAGTATTAAAAATTGGATGAGATTTATCAATAAACAATTCTATTATAATAGTATTATGAAATGTTTTTACAAATGAAATGTTTTTAGTAACTTTTGTTTCATCATCAAAATAAACATTGACTATTTTCTCAAAAGCATTTGTCATTTTACCCATTGCCGAAACAACTAAAACCACATTAGTTTTATCTGTTTTTTCTAAGACGGATAAAAGGTTTTTAATACTCTTACTGTCTTTAATTGATGCTCCTCCAAATTTAAAAATTTTCATCTGTCGGTATTATTCTTGATAAATTGTGCTATTTGTTGTTCGTTCATCTGTACAGTTTGCCAATTGGTAAATACATTTGCTCCTGATTTTTTGTAAAAATCAATAGCGTTTTTATTCCAATCTAACACAACCCATTCTACCCTTTTAACTTGCTGTTGATTTGCATATTTTAAAAACTCAAAATATAATGCCTTCCCAATGCCTAAGTTCCTTTTATTTTTTTTCACTATCAAATCTTCCAAGTGTAATGTTTTACCTTTCCATGTTGAAAATCTTGGATAGAACAACACCATTCCAACAATTTCATTGTCAAGCTCTGCTACAAAAACTTTAAATAATGGCTTTTCTCCAAAACCTGCTTTAATTAAATAATCAACATCAATAATTACAGCGTTTGGCTCTTTTTCAAAAATTGCTAATTCATTAATTAATTCTAAGACAGCAAACATATCTTTAGCTACTCCTTTTCTAATTTTCATAGTTAAACATTATCTGTATTTTTAAATTTCTCTTTAAAATAATATGCCATTCTTAAATTTTCATAAGGCATCATATTAAATTTCTTAAACTTCTCTACCTGATTCTTCTTAATTATAGTTTCAACTTTTTCATAACCTTTATCATAGACATAAGAATAAAATTTAGTCAACAAAGCCATTCCAATTCCTTTGTCTCTATACTCCTTTTTAACAAAAACTTGATCTATACTTAATGTTTTTCCCGCAATAGTTTGATATGTTTCTACAAAAGAAATAAAAGATATAACTTCATTATTATCCAAAACAACCATTATTCTAAATTTTGGTTTAGAACCAAAACCATCACTCATTAATTTATATATATCCGTTTCAATTTTTTCACCAACCGTTTCAGCTAAAACCTCCACACAATTAAAAATATCTGGTAACTCATATGATTTTGCTAAACGTATTTCATAAGGAAAATCATCTTGCTTATTAGCATCTGAATATTTTTTAAAATCAGCCCTGCAAATATCTAACACTAATAAGTCTTTTTTTATCTTAACACCTAACTTTTCTTTTATTTCAATATTTATCTTATCAGTTATATCAACTTTATATTTAATCAAGCTACTGTTTTTATCAAAAGCTTCATCAATTATTGTAGAAAACAAAAAGATAGATATTCCAAGCCTTCTATATTCTTTTTTTAAATAAATTTCCCCTATACTAATTGAATTGCCAAAAAAAATTTCATGCGAAAAAGAATACACACAATACCCAAGAATATTACCCTGATACTCTGCTATATAAAAATTAACATTAGAACTATCACTAAATACATCTTTAATAAAATTGTCTTTTGTGTTTAAAAAAGGCTTATTTAATAAATTTACCTCATCATGATACATCTTTATCATTTCAAATAATAAAGGGATATCATTTACAGTTGGTTTTCTAATAGTAAAGCTCATTAATAATTTTATTTTAAAAGTACAGCAAATTTAACGATATTTGCAACATAAAAAACATTTTTATGCAAAAACACACTACTCTTGGGGAATTTATTATTGAAAAACAAAATCACTTTGAAGGTTCTTCTGGTGAATTAACACGTTTACTAAACGCTATTAGACTAGCTGCCAAAGTTGTAAATCACGAAGTCAACAAAGCTGGATTAGTTGATATTTTAGGAGCAGCAGGAGAGGTTAATATTCAAGGTGAAGACCAACAAAAATTAGATATCTATGCTAATGATGTTTTTATGCAAACCTTAATCAAGCGTGAAATTGTTTGTGGAATTGCCAGTGAAGAAGAAGATGATTTTGTAATTATCAAAGGAAATAACGGTAAAAATGAAAACAAATATATTTTGTTAATGGATCCATTAGATGGTTCATCTAATGTAGATGTCAATGTATCTGTTGGTACAATTTTTTCTGTTTTTAAAAGAGTAACTCCAACTGGAACTCCTGTAACTAAAGATGATTTTTTACAAAAAGGAGACAAACAAGTTGCTGCGGGATATGTTGTTTACGGAACTTCTACTATGCTTGTTTACACAACAGGAAAAGGTGTTAATGGCTTTACATTAAACCCTGCAATTGGAACTTTTTATTTATCACACGCTAATATGACGTATCCTGAAAAAGGAAATATATATTCAATTAATGAAGCTGGTTATGTACATTTTCCACAAGGCGTAAAAAAATATTTAAAGTTTATTCAAAGCGAAGTCGAAAAAGGAAAGCAGTACAAATCACGCTACATTGGCTCTTTAGTATCCGACTTTCATAGAAATATGATTAAAGGTGGTATTTATATTTATCCAACAAGCACCAATAATCCAAAAGGAAAATTACGTTTATTATACGAATGTAACCCTATGGCTTTTTTAGCCGAACAAGCTAACGGAAAAGCAACCGATGGCTATAAACGAATTATGGATATTGACCCAACTGAACTCCATCAAAGAGTTCCTTTTTTCTGTGGAAGTTCTCAAATGGTAACTAAAGTTGAAAGTTTTATGCAAGAGCATATTGAAGATGCTGATTACTAAACATATTTTAAGACATTAAAAACCCTTCAAGACTTTTAACTCTTGAAGGGTTTTTAATGTATTGTAATTCAGATTATTATTTATTCTCAAAAACAAACCTTGCATTTTGATAATCTAATTCTATAGAACTTTCCGAAGTAATTTTACCAGATAATATTTCTTTAGATAACTTATTTAAAACTTCTCTTTGAATTGCACGTTTAATAGGTCTTGCTCCAAATTGCGGGTCAAAGCCTATTTTGGCTAAACTCTCAATAGCTTTATCTGTTGCTGTAAAAAGAATATTTTTAGTAGCTAACATCTTTGTTAAATTATTTATCTGAATGGATACTATCTGCTTTACTTCTTCTTTATTTAAAGGCGTAAACATGATTATTTCGTCAATACGATTTATAAATTCTGGTCGTACAGTTTGCTTTAGCATACTTAACACTTCCGTTTTAGTTTCCTCTACAACCAAGGCTCTTTTATCCATATTTAGACCTTCTAGCTTATCTTGAATAATATGCGAACCCATATTGGAAGTCATTATTATAATGGTATTTCTAAAATCGGCTGTTCTCCCTTTATTATCGGTTAATCTTCCTTCATCTAGCACTTGCAATAAAATATTAAATGTATCTGGATGTGCTTTTTCAATTTCGTCTAATAGAACAACTGAATATGGTTTTCTTCTTACGGCTTCGGTTAATTGTCCGCCTTCTTCGTAACCAACATATCCTGGAGGCGCTCCAACAAGCCTACTAACCGAGTGTCTTTCTTGATACTCACTCATATCTATTCTGGTTAAAGCAGATTCATCATCAAAAAGATATTCTGCTAAAGCTTTGGCAAGTTCTGTTTTTCCAACTCCTGTTGTTCCTAAAAAAAGGAATGAACCTAAAGGTTTTTTATCATCTTGTAAACCTGCTCTTGAACGTCTTACTGCATCAGCAACAGCTTCAATTGCTTTATTTTGACCAACTACTCTTTTATGTAATTCATCTTCTAAGTATAACAATTTTTCCTTATCGGATTGTAACATTTTTTGCACAGGAATACCTGTCCATTTTGCCACAACCTCAGCAATATCTTCGCTTGTTACCTCTTCTTTAATTAAAGAATTTTCATTTTGAGCTAATTTTACTTGCAGTTTTTTTAGTTTTTCTTCTTCTACCTGAATTTTTCCATAACGAATTTCGGCAACCAAACCATAATTTCCTTCACGTTCTGCTCGTTCTGCTTCTAATTTATATTTTTCAATGTTTTCTTTAGCTGATTGTACATCGTCAACCACATCTTTTTCCGATTTCCATTTGGCATAAATACTTTCACGTTCTTCTTTTAGATTTGCCAATTCTTTATTGATATGACTGATTTTTTTATCGTCTTTTTCACGTTTAATCGCTTCTAATTCAATTTCAAGCTGCATTATTTTTCTATCCAATACATCTAGTTCTTCTGGCTTAGAATTGATTTCCATACGGATTTTAGCAGCTGCCTCATCCATTAAATCGATGGCTTTATCTGGTAAAAACCGATTGGTAATATAGCGTTGTGATAATTCCACACAAGCGATAATAGCCGAATCTTTTATTTGTACTTTATGATGTGTTTCGTACTTTTCTTTAATTCCTCTAAGGATAGAAATTGCACTTTCGGTATCTGGCTCCTCAACCATTACCTTTTGAAAACGTCTTTCTAGAGCTTTGTCTTTTTCAAAATATTTTTGATATTCATCTAAAGTAGTTGCTCCAATAGCGCGTAATTCTCCACGAGCCAAAGCTGGTTTTAAAATATTAGCAGCATCCATTGCTCCTTGTCCGCCACCTGCGCCAACTAAAGTGTGAATTTCATCAATAAATAAAATGATTTCTCCATTTGCGGATGTTACTTCTTTTACAACGGACTTTAAGCGTTCTTCAAACTCTCCTTTATATTTTGCTCCAGCAATCAATGCGCCCATATCTAAGGAATATAAGGTTTTATTTTGTAGATTTTCAGGCACATCTCCTTTTACAATTCGGTGTGCTAAGCCTTCAGCAATTGCTGTTTTACCAGTTCCTGGCTCTCCAATTAATATCGGATTATTTTTAGTTCTTCGTGATAAAATTTGCAATATTCTTCTAATTTCCTCATCTCTTCCAATTACCGGATCTAGCTTTCCGTCATTTGCTAACTGATTTAAGTTTTTTGCATATTTATTTAATGAATTGTAGGTGTCTTCGGCAGATTGTGAGGTAACTCGTTCGCCATTTCTTAGTTCTTCAATAGCTGATTTTAGGTCTTTTTCGTTAACACCATTATCTTTTAGTAATTGAGTAGCTGCTCCTTTAGATTTTAAAATTGCCAACAATAAATGTTCAATAGAGACATATTCATCTTTCATTTTTTTAGCGATGATACTTGCCTCATTTAGCATGGTTGCAGCAGTTCTTGAAAATTGTAATTCTCCACCTTCTACTTTTGAAAAACTTTTTAAAATATTTTCTAAGGTCTGCTTAAATAAGTCAGTATTTACGCTTAACTTGTTTAAAACGAATGGTGTTACGTTTTCATCAACCTCAAATAAGGCTTTTAAAACGTGTGCATTTTCTATTTGTTGATGTCCATATCCTTGCGCAATTTGTTGTGCTTGCTGTATGGTTTCTTGTGATTTTATGGTAAAATTATTTATGTTCATTTTTTTGTTTTAATAGGGTTAATATAATCGTTTAATTGTTGAAATGTCAAATCGTTGATTTGTTTTTTCAAATAGGTAAATATCAAATAACATTCCTTTAATAAAAAACAGACAAAACGACTTTAAAACCTTTAAAATACTGACTTTTTTTCATGATTCAATCAAAAAAAACTGACTATATTTCATTATCGTTAAACTTTGCTTACTTTTGCTGAAAATTAAAATTATGGGTTTATTTAATAGTTTATTCGGAAAACAAGAAGATGAATTTAGTGATTTTGAATGGATACCATTATTGGAATTAAACCAATTAAATGAAATAGTAGCTAATTCAATTAATAAAACACAAGTTATCTTCAAACACAGCACACGTTGCGGTATTAGTAGAAGCGTTATTAAGCAGTTTGAAAAACAACACGAAGAATTGAAAAATATTGACTTCTATTTTTTAGATTTAATTGCTTTTAGAAATATTTCAAATACTATTGCTCAAAAATTCGGAGTAATACATCAATCGCCGCAATTAATCGTTTTAAAAAATAAAAAAGTTATCGCTCACGATTCGCACCATGGATTATTAGCTATAAAATTACAATAACATGAATTATATACAACAAGCATTTAAAGGTAAAAAAGGTATTTGGCGTTTTATAATAACCAGTTTGATAGTAATGTCGCCTTTTATATTAAATATTGTGTTTTTTTTACTTCTACCTGAGCTATTTGAAACCGCAATGGAACAAAATGGAAGTATGAACTCTAATTTTGATTTATTAATTAGCTTAGTAACTTTTGCCTTCTTTTTAGGCTTACTATTTGTTTTTGTAAAGTTTCTACATCAACGAAGTATTACTTCATTAATTACCAGTAGAAAAAAAATGGATTGGAAGCGTGTTTTCTTTGCTTTTGGCTTTTGGTTTTTAATTTCTACATCTATGTTAGCCTTTGACTATTTTTCATCGCCAGAAGATTTTCAATGGAATTTTGATTTATACCCTTTTATTGGATTGGTAGTCATATCATTACTTTTTATGCCTTTACAAACGAGTTTTGAAGAGTTGCTTTTTAGAGGTTATCTAATGCAAGAAATTGGGATATTAACCAAGAATAAATGGATTCCCTTATTTGTTACTTCCATACTTTTTGGTTTGATGCATGGCTTTAATCCCGAAGTAGAAAAATTGGGCTACATCGTAATGGTGTATTATATTGGCACAGGATTTTTATTAGCCGTAATGACTTTAATGGATGAAGGTACGGAACTTGCCTTAGGCTTTCATGCTGCAAATAATATTGTTGCAGCCGTTTTTGTTACAACAAACTGGACTGTTTTTCAAACAGAAGCAATGTTACTAGATACATCAGAACCTAAAATGAATTTACAAATATTTATTCCTGTTTTAATAATATACCCTATAATTTTATTTGTTTTTTCTAAAAAATATGGCTGGACTAACTGGAAAGAGAAACTTTTTGGAAAAGTTACAACTCCTATAAAAAACAACGAAGGTTTTTTTGAGGAAGATAACATGTTGGAAATATAATTGCAAAAGTGTTAAATTGTTTATTTATTAAATCATTCAATCTTTTAATCATTTAATTTTATTAACTTTGTACGCAATTAATTCTTATTTAATTGTGATGATAACAAATTCCGATAAATTTTTTGGCGAAGGACTAACTTATGACGATGTCTTATTAGTACCTGCATATTCTGAAACACTTCCACATCAAGTTAGTATTCAATCAAAGCTTACTAGAAATATCACTATAAATGTGCCTATTGTAGCGGCTGCAATGGATACAGTTACCGAAGCAAATTTAGCTATCGCAATAGCACGTGTTGGAGGTATTGGCGTTGTTCATAAAAACATGCCTATGATACAACAAGCAGCTGAAGTTAGAAAAGTAAAACGCTCTGAAGCTGGTATGATTACCGATCCTGTAACTATCAAAAAGGGCGATACCGTTTTTACGGCAAAACAATTAATGAGTACACATAAAATTGGAGGTATTCCTGTTATTGATAACAATGAAAAACTTATCGGTATTGTAACTAATCGTGATTTACGTTTTGAAATGGAACAAAGTAAATTGATTAATGACGTTATGACTTCTAAGAATTTAGTAACAACAAAAAAAGGAACATCGCTAAAAGAAGCAGAAAAAATACTTCAGCAATATAAAATTGAAAAATTACCTGTTGTTGATGAAAACTACAAGTTAGTTGGTTTAATTACCTATCGTGATATTATTAAAGTAAGCGAAAACCCAAATGCAAATAAAGATAATTTCGGCCGCTTACGAGTTGCTGCAGCTATTGGTGTTGCTGGCGATTCTTTTGAAAGAGCCGAACTATTAATAAAAGCTGGAGTTGATGCTTTAGTAGTTGATACTGCTCACGGACATTCAAAAGGCGTAGTTAATATTTTAAAAGAAATAAAAACCAACTACCCTAAAACCGATGTTATTGTAGGTAATATTGCTACTGGCGAAGCTGCAAAGTTTTTAGTTAAAAATGGCGCTGATGCTGTAAAAGTAGGTATTGGTCCTGGTTCAATTTGTACAACTAGAATTGTTGCTGGTGTTGGCTTTCCTCAATTATCTGCTATTATGGAAGTAGCTAAGGCTTTAAAAGGAACAGGGATTCCAGTAATTGCTGATGGCGGAATTAGACATACTGGCGATATAGCTAAGGCAATCGCTGCTGGAGCAGATACTGTTATGCTTGGCTCATTACTAGCAGGAACAAAAGAATCTCCTGGTGAAACAATCATTTTTGAAGGTAGAAAATTCAAATCTTATAGAGGTATGGGTTCTATTGAAGCTATGAAAAAAGGTTCAAAAGATAGGTATTTTCAAGATTCAGAAAACGACTCTAATAAATTAGTTCCCGAAGGAATTGTTGGTCGTGTTGCTTATAAAGGCGAATTACACGAAACAATGCATCAATTTATTGGCGGATTAAGAGCAGGAATGGGTTATTGTGGAGCAAAAAATATTGAAGCGCAAAAAGAAGCTCGTTTTGTAAAAATAACTGCCGCAGGAATGAACGAAAGTCATCCGCATTCTATTGCAATTACTAAAGAAGCACCTAATTACTCTAGGAGATAGTAAATAAAAAAAAGATTATTAGCACCTTTCATACCAGTTTTTTAAAAAAAATTGCTGATAAATAAGGAAATAGAAACGATTTATATCGGCAGCTTTGCTTTCAATTTGGTGTCATTTATTTACAAATCTATTATTCTAACAAACACTTACAAAACACTTCTCTACACTAATAAAACAATTAACTAACTCTGTGTTAAGTTTTAAAAAAACAGCCTATATTTGTTAAAAAAACAACAGCTATGGAAACTGCTATTTTATTTATTATTTTAATTGTTATTTTATTATCAAACAATGGTAAGGTTAAGTTGTTAACCAAACAAATTGAAACCCTTGACAATAAACTAGACGATTTAAAGCAACTATTATTAAACAAACAGCCAAAAACTGCTTACAAAGAACAAGCACTTAAAGATAAAATAGCAGTTCAACCAGACATTGTTCCTGAAAAAATAGAGACAGAAGTAATACCCGAATCTCCAATCAAAATTAAAGAAACTACATTTAAAGAAGAATCTTTAGATAAAGTAAAAATCAACTCTCCTAAAGAAAAGACACTACAAAGCGACTCTTTAACTAATAAAGCTAAAGCAACAGATTTAGAAAACAGCATACCTCAAAAAACACTTGGAGACAAAATTCAAGAAAAGATTAATACTTTTAAAAATAACAATCCCGATATTGAGAAATTTATTGGTGAAAATTTAATAAGTAAAATAGGGATTTTAATACTTGTTTTAGGAATTAGTTTCTTTGTGAAATTCGCCATAGATAACGAATGGGTAAACGAAATAGGTAGAGTTGGTATTGGCTTTTTAGCTGGTGGAATTTTACTTGGATTCGCTCATAAATTACAAAAAAACTACAAAGCCTTTAGCTCCATTTTAGTTAGTGGCGCAATAACTGTTTTCTATTTTATTATCACCTATGCTTTTAAAGAATATGCATTATTCACCCAAACAACTGCATTTATTTTATTAGTAGTAATTACTGTTTTTAGTGTTGCTATTTCAGTTTTATACGATAGAAAAGAGCTTGGCGTACTTTCTTTAATTGGTGGTTTTGCCGTGCCTCTTTTAGCAAGTACTGGTAGCGGAAATTATGTAGTGTTATTCAGCTATTTACTAATTTTAAATATCGGATTTTTAATATTATCCATAAAGAAAAAATGGTTTATTATCAATGTCTTAACCTTCTTATTTACACATATATTCTTCTTCTCATGGCTGTTTAAAGATACTAATTTAGACCAAAACGCTCCAAAATTATTTGTGTTCGCTTCTTTATTCTATCTCGTTTTTTACCTAATGAATATTTTTAAAGTCATTAAAGAGAAAGAATATGCTATGAAACCAATAGTAATGTCTCTTTTCCTAGTAAGCTCTTTTGTGTATTTCGGACAAGGTCTGTTTTTATTAGATTGGTTTGCACCAAGTCTTAGAGGAGCATTTACCTTAGTATTAGCACTAATTAACTTAGCGTCTGGTTGGTTATTATTGAAAAATAAGTATATCGATACAAAAACAGTGTACTTATTTATTGGAATGACATTAACCTTTTTAACACTTGTAGGTCCAATACAGCTAGAAGGGAACTATATTACACTATTTTGGGCTGCCGAAAGCACATTGTTATTTTGGTTATCTCAAAAAATGAAAAATAACGGTTTCAAAATTGCAGGTTTTATAACAACTGCACTAATGACTAGTAGTTTATTAATGGATTTTAGTCATATTTACAATAGCTATATTGACCATAAACTCGCAATTATTTTTAATAAAGGATTT
>CAYOFS010000004.1:14213-17723 GCA_964403095.1 uncultured Flavobacteriaceae bacterium
CTGATTTATATTACTCTATTATAGACACATCAAAAACAGCTGTAATTAAGACTAGTTTTCCTATTCTTTGGGGAATATTATCTTTTATATTTCTATACTTCGGAATTAAAAAGAACAAAAAAGAATTTAGAATTTTTGCACTAGTTTTAGTTGCAATTACTATTATAAAATTATTTACTTATGATATTGGTAATGTTAGTCAAGGTGGAAAAATTGTTGCCTTTATTATTTTAGGAATTGTTTTATTAGTAATTTCGTTTATGTATCAAAGAATTAAAAAATTATTTAATGATAATGAAAACAAAGAAAAAAAATAACCAAATAATCAAGAAAAGTAACCTATTAATTATATTATTTACTTTCATTGGGCTTAGCCTTTTCTCACAAGAAAAAGAGCTATTCAAAGGCATGCTTAAAAACGATGCGAAAATTGGACATAAAAAAATAGCATTATCACCAAATATTAGATCCATTGCAAACAAAGATCTTAGTGATATTCGTATTTTGGATCAAAAAGAAAATCAAGCAGCCTTTTTTTTAAAAGAAACACAGACAATAAATGTTGCCAATTTTGTAGAAGTTAAACATAATATTTCGTTCACAAAATATAGTAGCAACATCACAATTAACAATTCTGAAAAAAAAATATTCAACACCTTAGCTTTTCAGGTTTCTAATGCAGATGTAAATAAAACGAGTAAAATTGAAGGTAGTAACAATAATAAAAAATGGTTTGTGATTTCTGAAAAAATTAATTTATTATTAGTCAATAATTCAACAAAAGCATCTAATTTTTATAATATTGATTTTCCTTCAATTGATTATAAATACATCAAGATAATTATAAATGATTCTCTTTCAGCACCAATAAACATTAAAAATATTGGTTTTTTTGACAGAAAAGTAATTAGAGAACAAGATAAATATACAACCTTAAATTACACATACAATATTTCGCAAAAAGAGAACAAAACACTGATTTATATAAAAGCAAATAGAGCTTTTGAGATAAATAAAATTGTGTTTAATATTAGCGAACCTGAATTATTTAAACGAAATATTAAATTTTATACCGAAAGAGTAATTAAAGATAAAATTCAGAAACAAAATTTCAAAACCTTAATATTAAATTCAAATAACAAAAATATATTCAAAAAATTAAACATAAATAAAAAGGATTTTTGGATTGAAATTGACAACAAAGATAATCAGCCATTAAAAATTGATGAAATTAAATTTTCTCAAAAAAATAAATTTCTTATTGCCGATTTAAAACCAAACCAAGAATATAAAATTATTGCAGGTAACAAAACGCTAAAGAAGCCCATATATGATTTAATTAATTTTAAACATAAAATAGCAACTGATTTACCTATCTTAAAAATTGAGAACGAACAAGTTTATTTTAAGCAAAAAAGCTCGAAAGCCGAAAAACCTTTTTACGAAAAACCTTGGTTTATGTGGATATCTATTGCTTTAGTTTCCTTTATTATTTTAGGATTTACTCTATCATTAATGAAGCAAAGTAAAGAAATGTGATTTTTCACACAAATAAAATATCACATTCTTAATGTAAAAATCTTCAACCTTCAATCTTTGGTCTTCTAACTTTTCACTACTTTTGCATACTCAATAAAAACACCATGAACATCAAAGAGATACTACATAGCTCAATAGTTAAAGCCGTTAAAGAATTATTCAATAAAGACATTGAAACAACCGATTTTCAAGCAACAAGAAAAGAATTTGAAGGCGATATCACTTTCGTTGTATTTTCATTATTGCGCACTGTAAAAGGAAATCCCGTGCAAATAGGAACTCAAATTGGCGAATATTTGGTGAAAAACATAAGTTTAGTAACAGATTTTAATGTAGTAAAAGGGTTTTTAAATATTTCTATTGCAAATTCATATCATTTAGATGGTTTTTATACCGCTTTAGCTGATGAAAATTTTGGCTTTAAACAAGAAGACACAAATGATGCTACTATGGTGGAATACTCATCACCAAATACAAATAAACCCTTGCATTTAGGTCATGTTAGAAATAATCTACTCGGTTATTCAGTTGCCGAAATTATTAAAGCATCAGGAAAAAAAGTAGTTAAAACACAAATCATAAACGATAGAGGAATCCACATTTGTAAATCCATGTTGGCTTGGCAACTTTTCGGAAATGGAGAAACTCCAGAAAGTACAGGCTTAAAAGGAGATAAACTGGTTGGTAAATATTATGTGAAATTCGATCAAGAGTATAAAAAACAAATAGCAGAATTAATAGAAAAAGGAGCAGATAAAGAAGATGCAAAAAAACAAGCACCTTTACTTATTAAAGCACAACAAATGCTTCAAAAATGGGAAGCTGGAGATAAAGATGTTGTTGCTCTTTGGAAAACAATGAACCAATGGGTTTACAATGGTTTCGCTATTACGTACAAAGAAATGGGTGTTGATTTTGATGCTTTATATTACGAAAGTAAAACCTACTTATTAGGGAAGGAATTTGTAAATGAAGGTTTGAAATCTGGTGTATTTTACAAAAAAGAGGACAATTCTGTTTGGTGTGATTTAAGCAGCGATGGTTTAGATGAAAAGATTGTTTTACGTAGTGATGGAACAGCGGTTTATATGACGCAAGATATTGGTACTGCAATTCAAAGAGCCAAAGACTATCCAAACGTAAATTCAATGGTTTACACCGTTGGAAACGAGCAAGATTATCATTTTAAAGTACTGTTTTTAATCCTTAAAAAATTAGGATTTGAATGGGCAAAAAACTTATTCCATTTGTCTTACGGAATGGTAGAATTACCAGAAGGAAAAATGAAATCACGTGAAGGAACTGTTGTAGATGCTGATGATTTAATGTTCGAAATGACCAATTCCGCTAGAGAAATCTCACAAGAATTAGGGAAACTTGAAGGTTATTCTCATGAAGAAAAAGAAACCTTATACAATATTATTGGTAAAGGTGCTTTAAAATATTTTATCTTAAAAGTTGATCCTAAAAAGCAAATTTTATTTGACCCAAAAGAAAGTATCGATTTTAACGGAAATACTGGTCCTTTTATTCAATATACCTATGCTAGAATTCAGTCAATTTTAAGAAAAGCCGATTTTGATTTTACCAATAAAGTAAGTGTTTCTGAACTACACGATAAAGAAAAAGCTGTCTTAAAACAATTGGCAAATTTCCCAGATACCATTCAACTTGCTGCAAAAAATTATAGTCCAGCAATTATCGCAAATTACACCTATGATTTGGTTAAGGAATATAACTCGTTTTACCAATCTGTTCCTATTTTAAGTTGTGAAGATTTAGATATTAAAATTTTTAGAACACAATTATCTCAAAAAGTAGCCGATACTATAAAATTAGCTTTTAATTTATTGGGAATTGAAGTGCCAAATAGAATGTAATTCCCATCTTCCGTCTTCCCAAAGGGAAGAGACCTTTAAAAGCAGTAATTATTTAGTTTCTTCCCTTTGGGAAGACGGAAGATGGGAATTA
>CAYOFS010000004.1:17823-26820 GCA_964403095.1 uncultured Flavobacteriaceae bacterium
TTAGTTTCTTCCCTTTGGGAAGACGGAAGATGGGAATTAACACGAACTTATGATACTACAACATATAAAACAACAAACAAATTTTTCAGAAAAAAGTATTACAAACACTGTAAAGCTTTTAGACGAAGACTGTACAATTCCTTTTATCTCTCGTTATCGAAAAGAAATGACTGGCAATTTAGACGAGGTAGAAATCGGTTTAATTGTAAAGTTGAAAAAGGAATTTGAAACCTTTCAAAAGCGAAAAGAAACCATTTTAAAAGCCTTGGAAGAACAAGAAGTTTTAACCGATGAATTAAAAGACAAAGTAAATAGAAGTAAAACACTTCAAGAGCTAGAAGATATCTATTTACCATACAAGAAAAAACGTAAAACAAAAGCAGAAACAGCTCGTAAAAACGGACTAGAACCTTTGGCTAAGATTATTATGGCGCAACGCAATGATGATATTGACTTTATCGCCTCGCAATACTTAAATGATGTTATTCAAAATGAAGACCAAGCCATTGAAGGTGCTGGTTTTATTATTGCAGAATGGATTAATGAAAACATTCCTATTCGTAATCGATTACGTAGAGTTTATGAACGAAAAGCGGTCATTTCTGCCAAAGTTGCCAGCAAAACTAAAAAGCTAGAAATTGGGAGTAAAGACTATGATAAAGCGCAAAAATTTAAAGATTATTTTGATTGGAATGAGGCTTTAAATCGCTGTCCTTCTCATCGCCTTTTAGCCATGTTAAGAGCAGAAAATGAGAGCTTTGTAAAAGTTAAAGTTGAAATTGAAAAAGAAGATGCTTTAGAAATTATTGATCAGCGCATAATTAAAAATAATTCGGATAGTAAAAAGTATTTAGAAAAATTTATTGATGATGCCTATAAGCGATTATTAGCTCCAGCACTATCGAATGAAATTCTGCAAAAAGCCAAAGAAAAAGCAGACACTACTGCTATTGAAGTTTTCGCTAAAAACTTAAAACAATTATTACTTGGCGCTCCTTTAGGTGAGAAAAACGTGTTAGCTATTGATCCAGGATTTAGATCTGGCTGTAAAGTAGTTTGCTTAGACAGACAAGGAAATTTTAAAAAATACGAAACTATTTTCCCGCATGCACCACAAAATGATAGCGCTTTAGCTAGTAAAAAAATAAGTGAGCTAGTAAAAAAATATTATATCGAAACCATTGCTATTGGTGACGGAACAGCATCAAGAGAAACCGAACAATTGGTTAAAAACATACCGTTTGAAACAGAAATTTCTGTTTTTGTAGTGAGTGAAGCTGGAGCATCTATTTATTCTGCAAGTAAAATTGCTCGAGAAGAATTTCCGAATGAAGATGTTACAGTTCGTGGTGCTATTAGTATCGGAAGACGTTTACAAGACCCATTAGCTGAACTCGTTAAAATTGATGCGAAATCCATTGGCGTTGGTCAGTATCAACATGATGTAGATCAAACAAAATTAAATAATGAACTAGATACTGTCGTTTCGCATTGTGTAAATTTAGTTGGTGTAAATATTAATACGGCGAGTAAATCTTTACTGACTTCGGTTTCTGGTATTGGGGCAAAATTAGCCGAAAATATTGTTGCTCATCGTGATGAAAATGGTGCGTTTTCTAGCAGAACGGAAATTAAAAAAGTACCAAGATTAGGCGCAAAAGCTTTTGAGCAAGGCGTAGGATTTTTACGTATTAAAAACGGTAAAAACGCTTTAGATAACTCTGCTGTTCATCCAGAAAGTTATGCGGTTGTTAAAAAAATGGCAAAATCGTTAAATACAACAGAAAACGAACTGATTGGCAACACCAAATTACTTTCGCAGTTAAATCTCCAAAATTATATTACGGATAAAATTGGCTTACCAACCTTACAAGACATTAAAAAAGAGCTAGAAAAACCAGGTTTAGATCCACGAGAAAAAGCCAAAGTTTTTACTTATGACCCAAATATAAAAACTATTGAAGATGTGATTTCAGGAATGATTTTACCTGGAATTGTAAATAATATTACTGCTTTTGGTTGTTTTGTTTCTATCGGAATTAAAGAAAGTGGTTTAATTCATATTTCTAACTTATCGGACACTTTTATTAAAGATCCAAGTGAAATTGTAAGCTTACAGCAACATATTATGGTAAAAGTTTTAGATATAGATGTGCAACGTAAACGTATTGGCTTGAAGTTGGAAAAATAGAAATAAGAGGCAAGAAGCGAGAAACAATACTATTTTAAGGATACATATTACATTAATTAAAATACTAATTTTTCTAAATTTACGTTATTATATTAAATTTATAAAGATGAAAAAAATTACACTCATATTATTTACATTCTTTTTTATTAGTAACTATGCTCAAATAGAGGAAAAGGTAAAAAGCAAAAAAGAACTTAGAATTGAAAAAAGAGCACAAAAAATAAAAGACAAAGAAAAGCGAATTAAAAGTTACGTAAACCCAAAAGGAAAATGGTTTTTTGGAGCTGAGATTGGCTCTAATCGAATTCGAAACTATACAATTAAGGAAGATGAAGTTTCTTTTCAAGGCGGTTTTTTAGCTGAATACTATTTTAAAAAAAACTGGAGCTTATCTAGTAAATTAAAATACTTGAAAACTGGTGTGTCATTTTATCAGCCTGAATTTATATGTGGCGGAATGGGGTTTTTCTCTTGTACTTCACGTGAAGAGTATTCTGGAACTTTTAGAGCAAACACCATTGTTATTCCTTTGTTTATAAAATGGGAATTTAGAATATTAAAAAACTTTAAAGGTCATTTAAAATATGGCATCTCTTTTAATCATGATACAGAATCTCAATATACAAATTACACAAGTAATGTTAGCACTGACTACCCTAAAACATTTTTTTCTCAAGCATCTGGCTTAGGATTTAATTATTTTATAAATAATAACGCCTCAATACATATAGATATTGAAGGTTATCTAGGTCAAAATAGGGCTAAAGAATATAGAGCTACTACAAAAAACATCAACCACATAGTAAATATTGGCTATAAATTTAATTTCCATTAACAAAACACATTAATATTTAGCTTTGAATAACTTTCTTTTCTTTATATTTGTAGTGAAATAATATTTACTACATATTGAAATAAAAGTTTCTTTCTCTCAATATTTAGAGTTAAGAAAACACGAAATATGAGCTTAACAAAATAAAACACAAAATGAAAATAGAAGTATCTAACGGAGAAATAGTAGATAAATTAACCATTATCGAAATTAAGCTAAAACACATCAAAGATGAGTCAAAGCTAAAAAACCTTAGAAATGAATACGCTGTTTTAGATAAAGCTGTTTCTGAAATTATCAAAAAAGACCATGAATTATATATGGCTCTTTTAAATATCAATCAGGAATTATGGAATATTGAAGATGATATTCGTGATATGGAACGCGATAAAAATTTTGGTGATGATTTTGTAAAAACTGCTCGAGCTGTTTATTTTACAAATGATAAACGTTCAGACATTAAACGTGAAATTAATAAACTAACTGGCTCTAATTTAGTGGAAGAAAAATCATATCAAAAATACGATTAAGTAAAACTTTAAACTAATTAAAAAAAAACCTTTCAATTTTAAAATTGAAAGGTTTTTTTTTAATAAGGCCTTGTGTTATTAGGTGAAATTACCTTCTATTATTTCTATTTCTAGACTTATTTCGGTTATCAGAACTATTTGAATTGTTATTATTTCGTTTAGCCAATCTATTTTTTCTTCGTTGTTGACGCTGTCTTATTTCCTCAGTCTTTTGCTCTTTAGTTTTTGGCTTTTCATTATCTGGAGTAATTAAACTTGGTTCAAAACCTTCAATTACAGTTGTAATTAATTTTTGTTTAAGTAATTTTTCAATTGCTTTTTGATAAGCAATCTCATCGCTACTAACTAAAGAAATAGCTTCACCGTTTGCTCCTGCTCTACCAGTTCTACCAATTCTATGCACGTAATCTTCGGCTATATTTGGTAGTTCAAAATTAATAACATGTGGCAATAATGGTATATCTAATCCACGAGCAGCAATATCTGTCGCTACCAATACACGTATTGAGCCATCTTTAAAACCAGCCAATGCTTTTGTTCTAGCTGCTTGACTTTTATTACCATGAATTGCAGCAGCTTGAATTTTGCTAGAAATCATTTTTTTACACAGCTTATTTGCACCATGTTTTGTTCTTGTAAAAACCAATACTTGTTGCCAATTACCATCGGTAATTAACTTAATAATTAATCCTGTTTTTGAAGATTTATCGGTTCTATATGCTTTTTGAATAATTTTATCAACCGTAGAATTTTGTGGCGCTGCTTCTACCATTTCTGGATGATGTAAAAATTTACCAGCTAATTGTTTAATTTCTTTAGAGAATGTTGCTGAGAATAACAAATTCTGTCGTTTTTTAGGCAATAAAGCAAGTATTTTATTAATATCACGTTGAAAACCCATATCTAACATTCTATCTGCTTCATCTAAAACAAGAAAATCAACTCGGCTTAAAGACAACTTCCCTTGACTCTCTAAATCTAGTAACCTTCCTGGCGTAGCAACTAAAATATCCACACCTCTACGGATTGCATCAATTTGTTTTTGTGGTTTTACTCCTCCAAAAATTACAGTTGACCTAATGTCTAGGTATTTACTATACGCTAGTATGTTTTCTTGAATTTGAGCCGCTAGTTCACGAGTTGGCGTAAGTATCAAGGCTCTAATTGGTCTGTATTTTGGATGTTTGCTATCTGCCAATAATTGCAATAATGGCAATGTAAATCCTGCCGTTTTACCTGTTCCTGTTTGTGCAGAAGCTAATAAATCTTTTCCTTTTAATACTAGTGGAATAGCTTTTTCTTGTATTACTGATGGTTTTGTGTATCCTTTTTCAGCAACAGCTTTTAATAGATTATCTTGTAACCCTAAATTTTTAAATGTCATAAATAATGTTTGAGAAATGACTTGTTTCAAAAACTATCATTTCATTTTAATAAGAATGCAATAATACTATAATCTTATGACAAAGTGCTCTTTTTGAAATTGTTCTTTCCTAAAAAAGACAAAGCCTAAGTGAAAAGTATCAATAGTCAAGCTAACTTTATCATGATTTTTAATATAATTCCAAGCTTCCGTCATTTCTTTAGACCAGTAAATATCATCAAAAATAAAAAGAGAATCATTATGAACTGATTGTAAACACGCTTCAAAATAATCAATAGTGGGTTGTTTTTGATGGTTTCCATCAAAATAAATTAAATCATATTTTTTATTTTTTAGTGTTTTATCTAATGTTTTTGAAAATTCACCTTCCACAAAATTAATTTCATTATCAACATACTTTGATATGCTATTTTTAGGAATTGTTAATGTTTCGGCACAACCTTCAAGAGTCGTAATTACTGTTTTTTTATTCCCTAAAGCAAGTGATAATGTCCCAACACCTAAAGATGTTCCTATTTCTAGGATAGATTTACAATCAAAATAAGATACAATTTTAATTAATAAATTCGATTCTTTTGTTGACATAGAAACCGATTTTAAAATCTTAGAAACCATACGTTCATTTGTTTTAAAAACACGAGATCCAGCACCAAAATCAGTTACATTAATAACCGATTTATCATTCCGTAAACTCATTTTATATAAACGTACAATATCAATCTTTTCAATAGGGGTTTTACTTTCAAAACAGCTGACAACTAAATCAAATACAAAAGGCGAATGAACCCCATATTTAGAAGACGATTTTAAATAAAATTGCAAGTACTTTTTAAGTTGGTAAAACATTTAACTATTTTACAGCGAAAATAAATGATTTACACCTGTTTTTAGTTCATAAAAAATTATATTTGCGTTTATATTAAAAATGAAATGAAAAATATATTAATATTCTTACTAACTATCTTACTGTTTGGCTCGTGTATTCCCACAAAAGACCTTACTTATTTTCAAGGAAATCCTAAAGAAAAGAATGCAATTCATAAAACTAGTCAAACTCCATATAGACTGCAAATTAATGACATTATTGACATCAGAATAAAAGCAACTAATGAAGAATTAGTCGCTTTATACAAACGAGTTGAGTCAACTACAAATAACAATATTGCGCCTCAACAATTATATTTTGAATCGTACTCCGTTGATAAAAACGGACTAATCAGAATCCCTTACTTAGGCGAAATAAACGTTTTAGGCTATACAATAAAAGAGGTAAGACTAAAAATAGAATCAACCTTAGCAAAAACCTTTAAAGACATGAGCCGTATTTTTGTTACAGTTAAATTGGCTGGAGTAAAATACACTGTTATTGGCGAAGTAAAATCTCCTGGCACAAATGTTATATTTCAAAATCAAGTAAATATTATTGAAGCCATAGCAAATGCAGGTGATATTACTATGACTGGTGATCGTAAAAAAGTTAGTGTAATTAGAACTACAATAGACGGCATAAAAAAATACAATCTTGATTTAACTGGTTTTGAATTTATGGAAAGTGAAGCTTTTATTATTCAGCCAAATGATATTATTTATATTGATCCAAGAAAAGAGAAATCTTGGGGAACAGGAAGTACTGGAGCAAAAACAATATCAACAATAATTACATCATTGTCATTAATTACCACAACCATTTTACTAATCAGAAATTTATAATGAATAACATAGATTTAACCGATATTAGTAGCTTAGATACTTTTGATATAAAGGCATATATTTTCAAAATATTAGCCTATTGGAAGTTGTTTATAATAAGTATAATTATAGCCTTACTAATTGCAAACTACATTACTAAACGTCAAAAAAGACTTTACAAGCTAAACACAATCATTACTGTAAAAGAAGAACAAAATCCGTTGTTTTCTTCAAGTACAAACATTATGTTTAATTGGGGCGGCGCTAGTGATGAAGTAGAGACTATCATTACTATTCTAAATTCAAGAAAACACAATGAAAAAGTTGTAAACAAACAACAATACTATATTAACTATCTGCAAAAAGGGGAATATAATTTTAATGATGTTTATGGAAAAACTAATTTTAAAATACGTATCGACTCTAACCATAGTTATTTAAAAAACACACCAATAAAACTACAGTTTTTATCAAATAATAAAGTCAAGGTTTCTGTTGATTTTACCGATACTGAAACTATTTACACACAAAATTACACCACTACAAAAACAACTTTAGCAGGCAAGCCTTCAAGTAATTTTGAAAAGGAGTACAGTCTAAATAATTGGATATCTACCGGTTTTTTCAAGTTTAAAATTGAAAAAATAGACCCTAATATTACATTGGAAAATCAGGAATATTATATTAAATTTAGTGACTATAATGCAACTGTTAAGGAATTTAAAAATATTGTTGTTAAAAGTTTAAAGAAAGGGACTTCTATCTTAAACCTTGAATTTACAGGAACCAATAAAAACAAAATAGTTGATTTTCTAAATACAACAGTAGCTATTTTAAATCAGGACCAAAAGAAATTAAAAATTCAATATGCTATTAAGACCAAAAAGCACATTGACTCGTTCTTTAACGTAGCTGAAAATAATCTACACCTTATTGAAAAAGATTTAGGTGAGTATAAACAACGTGAGAATATTTATGATTTATCCATGCAAGGAAGCGCTGTTTTTAGTGAAGTTACCTCACTTGAAAAACAAGCCATTGAAATTAAATACCGCCTTTTCTATTACAACAACCTTAAGCAATACATAAACAACTCTTCACAACTACAAAACATCCCAGCGCCAGCTATTATTGCAGTTGAAGACCCAACAATTCCTAATTATGTAAATAAACTTACTAACCTTTCTAAAAGTAAAGAAAAGTTAGAGCAGACAGTTAATTCAGATTATCCACCGTTAAAGGATTTAAACACTGAAATTGAAAGTACAAAAGCTGTTTTACAAGAAAATTTGAATACCTTAAAAATCACCTTACAAAACAGATTAAAAAGTATTAAGAGCCAACTTTCAAAACATAAATCAAAATTAAGAACATTACCAAAAAAAGAACAAGGTCTTATTAAACACAAACGTAACTATAATATCACAGCTCTTAATTATGAGTATTTAAAGCAAAAGCAATACGAGGCAGGAACCGCAATTGCAGCAAATATCTCTAATGTTAAAATTATTGAAACAGCCAAAGATACTGGAGAAACTCCAATATATCCAAAACCAATTTTCAATTATTTAATCGCTTTTGTTGCTGGTCTATTTTTACCATTACTTTTTGTTTTAATAAAAGGGTTTTTAGATAACAAAATTCATACTGTTGAAGATATTGAAAATAATTATTCTATTCCTGTTTTAGGGGTTGTTGGAAAAAATACTGCAAAAAACAATTTAGCTGTATTTTTAAAACCAAAATCTACCATAGCAGAATCGTTTAGAGCTATCCGTTCTAATATCCATTTTCTATTTAAAGAAAAAAACAAGAAAAATAGAACAATTATAGTTACCTCATCAATAAGTGGTGAAGGAAAAACATTATGTTCCATAAATATTGCTACCGTATTTGCTTTAAGCGAAAAGAAAACAATATTACTTGGTTTAGATTTAAGAAAACCAAAAATATTTGATGATTTTGAACTAACCAACAAAGAAGGAATGTCTAATTATCTTATTGGACAAAAAACATTAGAAGAAGTTACTATAAAGACAAAAATCCCTAATTTAGATTTGATTTTATCTGGACCAGTACCTCCAAATCCTTCAGAACTTATTTTAAACGAATTAACAGAGGAGTTATTTAAAACCCTTAAGGAAAAATACGATTACATCATTGTAGATACGCCTCCAATTGGTTTGGTTGCTGATGCTTTAGAACTTTTTAAACATGCAGATGCTAATGTATATGTAATCCGTCAAGGTTATTCTCAAAAAGGAATGCCAAAAATGATTGATGAAAAATATAAGAATGGTGAAGTAAAAAACATAAGCTTTATTCTTAATGATTTTGTTGTAAATAATAAATATGGCTATGGTAACGGCTA
>CAYOFS010000004.1:26920-32453 GCA_964403095.1 uncultured Flavobacteriaceae bacterium
GCTTTATTCTTAATGATTTTGTTGTAAATAATAAATATGGCTATGGTAACGGCTACGGTTATGGCTATGGAAATAACGCTTATAGCTATCATCAAAATGATGAGAAAAAATCATTATTTCAAAGAATTTTTAAACGCAGCTAACATATGATTACTAAAAATACACTCATAAAAATAGCCGTAATTGGTTGTGGTCATATTGGCAAGCGTCATGCCGAAATGATTACACGAAATTCAAATTGTGAACTCGTAGCACTTATTGATATAAAAGAAAAAAAAGCATTAAATATTGACCAATACAATGTTCCTTTCTTTAATTCCTTAACCAACTTATTTAACAACAACATAGCCGTTGATATTATTACTATTGCAACACCAAACGGATTACACGCAAAACACGCAACCAAAGCCTTAAATAACAATAAAAATGTTATTATAGAAAAACCAATGACTTTGTTTTCTAAAGACGCTAAAGATATTATTGAGCTAGCAAAAAGTAAAAACAAACGTATTTTTACAGTCATGCAAAACAGGTATTCTCCACCTTCAATTTGGATTAAAAATCTTGTAGAAGATGGGGTTTTAGGTGCAATTTATGCTGTGCATATAAATAGTTTTTGGAACAGAGATGAACGCTACTACACCAAAGATAGTTGGCATGGAGATAAGAAATTAGATGGAGGAACGCTCTTTACACAATTTTCTCACTTTATTGATATTATGTATTGGTTATTTGGCGACATTAAAAACATCAAATCCACAATGAAAGATTTTAAACATCATAAAATGACTGATTTTGAAGATTCAGGTGTTGTTAATTTTGAATTTGTAAATGGCGGTATTGGCAACTTTAACTTTTCCACAGCGTTATATGATAAAAATATGGAAAGCTCCATGACAATTATTGCGGAAAAAGGCACTGTGAAAATAGGTGGACAATATATGAATGAAGTAAAATATTGTCATATTGATAATTATACAATGCCAGAACTTTCACCAACCAACCCTGGAAATGATTATGGTGCTTACAGAGGATCCGCTCAAAATCATCATTATGTGTATAACAATGTAGTAGATGTGATTTTAAACGGAAAAGAAAAAACGACAAAACCAAAAGAAGGATTAATGGTTGTTGATATCATTGAACGAATTTACGCAAGTAATAAACAGCATGATACTAAGTAAAAAACAACAAATAACAAAGCGCCTCTTTGATATTATTTTTGCTGTTTTAGGAATACTACTTTTAACAATTCCTATACTAATATTGATTATATTTGCTTGGTATTCAACAAAAAAAAATGGATTATACAAACAAGAACGGATAGGGCAGTTTGCTAAACCATTTCAAATTTATAAAATACGTAGTATGAAGGAAAATAACGCTTCCAATCATATCACTATTAAAAACGACCAAAGAATAACGTCTTTTGGAAAATTTATTAGAAAATATAATTTAGATGAATTACCGCAAATATATAATGTGCTTAAAGGAGAAATGAGTTTTGTAGGACCAAGACCTGACGTAAGTGGATATGCTGATTTATTAAAAGATGATGATAGAATTATTTTAAGCATTAAACCAGGTATTACCGGACCAGCTACATTGGCTTTTAAAAATGAAGAAGAAATTTTAGCTAATCAGAAAAACCCAAAACAATACAATGACAACGTATTATGGAAAAAAAAGATAGCATTAAATAAAAAATATATAACTAATTGGTCATTTTGGAACGACTGTAAATATATTCTACAAACTATACTATAATAAAAACAAATGGAAAATACAAAAATAGCAATTATAGGTTTAGGTTATGTAGGTTTACCTTTAGCTGTTGAGTTTGCAAAAAAATACCATACTATTGGTTTTGATATTAATCAGGCTCGAATAGAACAATTAAAAAATAATATTGATGAAACATTAGAAACATCAATAAACGATTTAAAAGCTGTTAATGCTAAAAGTTTAGATGACCTTGAAAACAATAATAAAGGACTTTGGCTTACAACAAATACAGATAACCTAAAAAAATCTAATTTTTATATTGTTACTGTTCCTACTCCTGTTGATGAAAATAATAAACCCGATTTAACACCTTTATATAAAGCAAGTGAAACAGTTGGAAATATCCTTAAAAAAGGAGATATTGTTGTTTACGAATCAACCGTTTATCCTGGTGCAACTGAAGAGGAATGTGTTCCTATTTTAGAAAAAATATCAGGTCTAAAATTTAACAAAGACTTTTTTGTAGGTTATTCTCCTGAAAGAATAAATCCAGGTGATAAAGAACGAACAGTTACCAAAATTTTAAAAGTAACCTCTGGATCTACTTTAGAAATCGGAAAAAAAGTAGATGCTATTTATAAAAGTATTATTACTGCAGGAACACATCTCGCTCCTAGTATCAAAGTAGCCGAAGCCGCAAAAGTAATTGAAAACGCACAGCGTGATATTAATATAGCCTTTGTAAATGAACTTGCTAAAATATTCAAATTAATGGATATTGATACCAATGAAGTTTTAGAAGCAGCTGGAACAAAATGGAATTTTTTACCATTTAAACCTGGATTAGTTGGAGGACATTGTATAGGAGTAGATCCATATTATTTAGCACAAAAAGCAATAAAATTAGGCTATAACCCTGAAATAATTTTAGCAGGAAGACGTTTAAACGACAGCATGGGTGGTTTTGTAGCTCAAGAAACAGTTAAATTAATGTTAGGTAAAGATATTAATGTAAAAAATGCCAATGCACTTGTTTTAGGAATTACCTTTAAAGAAAATTGTCCAGATATTCGCAACTCTAGAGCAATTGACGTGATAAATGAATTAAAATCATTTAAATTAAATGTTGACGTTTATGATCCTTGGGCAACAGTATCTGCCGTAAGACATGAATATGACATAAATTTAATATCCGATTTTAAAGATATTGATAAAAAATACCAAGTCATAGTCATCGTAGTAGCGCATGATGAATTTAAAACACTAGATATAAATAGTGTAGCTGATGATAATTTTGTACTATACGATGTTAAAGCAATGTTGCCTAAAGAAGAATCTGACATGAGATTGTAGCTCTATAGTATTAATCCTATCGTAAATAAAACATATAATAAGCAATATTTTCAACAATGTATAAAGAAAAATACCACAACACAGATCTTTCAAAATTAAGTTTTTTAGTAACTGGCGGAGCTGGTTTTATAGGCTCTAATATTGTTGAATATCTGTTAAAATATGGCGCAAAAAAAGTACGTATTTTAGATAATTTATCTAATGGTTATTATCATAATATAAAAGAATTTGAAAACAATCCAACTTTTGAATTTATCAAAGGAAATATTTGTGATTTAGAAACATGTAAAAAAGCCATGCAAGGTATTGATTATGTTTCACACCAAGCAGCTTTAGGTTCGGTGCCAAGATCTATTGATAACCCAATAGCTACAGATCAAACAAATTCTGGTGGTTTTTTAAATATGTTAGTAGCTTTAAAAGAAAGTAAATCCGTAAAACGAATGGTATATGCAGCATCGAGCTCTACTTATGGCGACAGTAAAGCACTACCAAAAGTAGAAGGAAACATCGGGAAACCTTTATCTCCTTATGCAATTACAAAATATGTAAACGAATTATATGCTGATGTATTTGGAAAAACGTATGGCACAGATACTATAGGTTTTAGATACTTCAATATATTTGGTCCAAAACAAAGTCCGAATGGTGCATATGCAGCAGTAATTCCGTTATTTATGCAGGCAATAACAGACAACAATCCACCAACCATCAATGGAGACGGAGAACAAACAAGAGATTTTACTTTTGTGGAAAATGCAATTCAAGCAAATATCAAAGGTATGTTTGCTGATAAAAAATCAGGTAATCAAGTATATAATATTGCTTGTGGAGATAGAGTTAGCTTAAACACGCTTTGGAATAATTTGCAAATTATTTCAAATAATAAATTAAAAGCTAATTATGGTCCAAATAGACAAGGAGATGTTAGAGATTCTTTAGCAGATATTTCTAAAGCAAATAAATTAATAAAATATAAGCCATTATTTAAAATAAATAAAGGATTAGAAATAACGTTTAATTGGTTTTTAAAAAATAATTTACATGAGCAATAATCTAGCCATTATAGGCACAGGATATGTAGGTTTAGTTACAGGAACTTGTTTTGCCGAAATGGGCAACAAAGTAACTTGTATAGATATTGACACTACCAAAATAGCCAACTTAAAAAAAGGTATTATGCCTATTTATGAACCAGGTTTAGAGGCTATGGTAGAAAATAATTTTAAGAATGGAAATCTTAAATTCACAACTAATATTAATGATGTTATTAATGACACTAACATCTTATTTATAGCAGTAGGAACTCCAATGGGTGATGATGGTTCCGCCGATTTACAATATGTTATTGCTGTAGCAAAACAAATTGGTGAATTAATGACAAAACCAATGATTATAGTTGACAAATCAACGGTTCCTGTTGGTACAGCTGATAAAGTTAGAACTACTATTCAAACAGAATTAGATAAAAGAAATTTAAACATTAAATTTGATGTCGTTTCTAATCCTGAATTTTTAAAAGAAGGTAGTGCTATAGCAGATTTCATGAAGCCAGATAGGATAATTATTGGTTCAGAAAACAAGGATTCTATTGAATTTTTAAAAAAAATATATTCTCCTTTTTTCAGAACACATGATCGATTTATTATAATGGACACTCGATCTGCCGAAATGACAAAATATGCTGCAAATGCTATGTTAGCAACAAAAATTTCATTTATGAATGAAATTGCCAATATTTGCGAATTAGTTGGAGCAGATGCAAATAATGTGCGTATTGGAATTGGATCTGATACAAGAATTGGTTATAAATTTATTTATCCTGGAGCTGGTTATGGTGGCTCATGCTTCCCGAAAGATGTGCAAGCCTTAAATAGAATTGCTCTAGAAAATAAGTATCAAGCTACTTTAATTCAAGCAGTAGAAACTGTTAATAATAATCAGAAATTAGTAATTGCAAATAAAGTAATTAAACGTTTTGGCTATGATTTAACTGGTAAAACATTTACTGTTTGGGGTTTAGCCTTTAAACCTGGAACTGACGATATGCGTGAAGCACCAGCTATTTATATTATTAACGAATTAACCAAACGAGGAGCAAAAATAAAGGCTTATGATCCAAAAGCAATAAACGAAGCAAAACATCATTATCTAAGAGATAATAAAAATGTAAGTTACTTTGAAAACAAATACGATGTATTAGATGGTTCAGATGCACTTATCCTTTTAACCGAATGGAAAGAATTTAGATCACCAGACTTTGATTTATTGAAACAAAAACTAAAAAACTCTGTTATATTTGATGGTAGAAATCAATACAATTCCTTTAATTTAATTGAAAAAGGATTTGAATATTATCAGATTGGGAAGAAATAATCAGTTGGCGGTGGTATCGGTTGACGGTTGTCTTAACTGCTTTGCAGTTGTTGTCAGTTGGCGGTGGTATCGGTTGGCG
>CAYOFS010000004.1:32553-37786 GCA_964403095.1 uncultured Flavobacteriaceae bacterium
TGTTGTCAGTTGGCGGTTTGGTCTAAATATAATAGGAAAATTAAAACAGAAAACAAACAACAGACAACAGACAACAGACAACAGACAACAGACAACAGACAACCGAAAACAGACAACAGAAAACAGACAACAGAAAAAAAACACAAAATGAAAAATATCTTAATTACAGGAGGCGCAGGATTTATAGGGTCACATGTTGTGCGATTATTTGTAACAAAATACCCAGAGTATCACATCTTTAATTTAGATAAATTAACCTATGCTGGAAATTTAGAAAACTTAAGCGATGTAGAATCGAATGATAATTATACTTTTCTTAAAGGTGATATTGTTGATGAAAATTTTATCAATTCCATTTTTAATAAATATAAATTTGATTCGGTTATTCATCTAGCAGCCGAATCGCATGTAGATAGATCAATAACTAATCCGTTAGATTTTGTAAAGACAAATGTTATTGGAACAATGGTTTTATTAAACGCATTTAAAAGTTTACATAAAGGTGATTTTAAAAATAAATTATTCTACCATGTAAGTACCGATGAAGTTTACGGGTCTTTAGGCGAAACTGGCTTATTTACCGAAACTACTTCGTATGATCCCAATTCACCTTATTCTGCTTCAAAAGCGAGTTCCGATCATTTTGTAAGAGCTTATGGCGAAACCTATAAAATGCCTTATGTAATATCTAATTGTTCAAATAATTATGGCGCAAATCAATTTCCTGAAAAGTTAATTCCGTTATTTATAAATAATATATTACACAACAAAGAACTACCTGTTTATGGCGATGGAAAGTACACAAGAGATTGGTTATATGTAATAGATCATGCAATAGCCATAGACTATGTTTTCCATAAAGGAAAAAATAAAGAAACCTATAATATTGGAGGTTTAAACGAATGGCAAAATATCGATTTAATAAAACTTCTTTGTGATAAAATGGATGAGAAATTAGAAAAACCTTCAGGAACATCGAAAAAATTAATTACCTTTATCAAAGATAGACCAGGACATGATTTACGATACGCTATTGACGCATCAAAAATAAATAAAGAATTAGGTTGGAAACCTAGTGTAACATTTGAAGAAGGCTTAGCCAAAACAATTGACTGGTATCTAAACAATGAAACATGGCTTAATAACGTTACTAGTGGTAAGTATCAAGAATATTATAGTGAAATGTATGAATAGTCTTTGGTCGTTAGTCGTTAGGATTTCCAGAAAACTAAAATACCAAGACCAAAGACCAAAGACCAAAGACCAAAGACCAAACAACATGTTTAAATTTGAGGAATTAAAAGTATATCAAAAATCATTAAATATTATTGATGAAATTTATAAAACAACCAAAAACTTTCCAAATAATGAAGTTTATGGATTAACATCTCAATTAAAAAGAGCTGTAACATCAATTGCACTAAATATTGCTGAAGGAGCTAATAGTACCGATAAAATTTTCAACAAACATTTAAGAATTGCAGGAGATTCTTTAAAAGAAGTTATTGTCTGTCTTACTATAGCTAAAAGACAAGAATATATTACTAAAAAGGAAGATACTGAATTAAGAGGTGAATTTTTAATAATTGCAAAGATGATCACCAATTTAAGGAAATATCTAAATGGACTTGACAACCAAACCCCAAAGACTAAAGACTAAAGACCAAAAACATGAAAGGAATAATATTAGCTGGTGGTTCAGGAACCAGATTACATCCATTAACAAAAGTAGTATCCAAACAATTACTACCAATTTACGATAAACCGATGATTTATTATCCGTTATCTGTTTTGATGTTAGCTGGAATAAGAGAAATATTAATTATTTCAACACCACATGATTTACCAAATTTTAAACGATTATTTGGAAATGGCTCACAACTTGGCGTAAAATTCACGTATGCAGAACAACCAAGTCCTGATGGATTAGCACAAGCTTTTATTATTGGTGAAGAGTTTATAGGTAATGATGATGTATGTTTAGTATTAGGCGATAATATTTTTTATGGTAACGGATTGCAACAATTATTAACTAACGCTATGGAAACGGTAGAAAAAGACAACAAAGCGGTTGTTTTTGGTTCGTATGTAAGTGACCCAGAACGCTATGGTGTAGCTGAATTTGACAGTAATAAAGATGTTATAAGTATTGAAGAAAAGCCAAATAATCCAAAATCTAATTACGCAGTAGTTGGTTTGTATTTTTATCCTAATTCCGTAATAGAAATAGCAAAAAATGTAAAACCATCCAATAGAGGCGAATTAGAAATCACAACAGTCAATCAAGATTATTTAGCACTTAACCAACTAAAAATGCAAATTTTAAGTAGAGGTTATGCTTGGCTAGACACTGGTACTCATGAAGCTTTAACCGAGGCTACTGAATTTGTCAAAGCAGTAGAAAAAAGAACGGGTCTTAAAATAGCTTGTTTAGAAGAGATTGCCCTAACTTATAAATGGATTAGTAAAGAACAACTTAAAAGTAATATTGGTAATTCAAAAGGGGAATATTATGAGTATTTGAAACAATTAACTGCTAAAAAACAAGACTAAAGACTAAAGACTAAAGACTAAAGACTAAAGACTAAAGACTAAAATAAAAAAATGTCCTTAAAAAAACAAGCACTTGCTGGAGTAAAATGGACTTTCATACAACAATTTGGCGTGCAAGGCATAGGATTTATTGTATCCATAGTTTTAGCAAGATTATTAGACCCTAAAGAATTTGGTTTAATTGCCATGATAACTATATTTATAGGTATAGGTGGTGCATTACTTAATTCAGGTTTAGGTTCATCTTTAATACGATCTAAGAAATTAGACGAAGAAGACTACGCTACCGTTTTTTATTTTAATTTAGTAATAAGTGTCTTTATTTATTTTACCACTTATATATCAGCTCCATATATTGCTCAATTTTACAAGCAGCCAATTTTGATTGATTTAGTACGTTGGCTAAGTCTAACATTTATAATCAATGCTTTTGCGATAATTCAAACAACACGACTAACAAGAATAATGGACTTTAAAACCCAAACTATTGTTGCCATTCCCTCTTTAATTATAGGGGCAATTGTTGGTGTTACTATGGCATATTTAAACTATGGTGTTTGGAGTTTAATAGGGTTTAATCTAGTAAAAACCCTTGCAAATACTATTCAATTATGGATACATTCCAAATGGAAACCTTTATGGGTTTTTAGTAAAGAAAAATTTAAACACCATTTTAATTTTGGTTATAAATTAACGTTATCAGGCATTCTAGATATTATATTCAATAATGCTTACCACATAATAATTGGAAAGTTTTTCCCAGTAGCGCAATTAGGATTTTATCAACGTGCAAATAGTTTACAAATGTATCCTGTTGGTACAATTTCTGCAATAATGAGCAAAGTAACTTATCCTTTATTTGCACAAATTCAAGATGATAATATCAGACTTAAATCTGTTTATAAAAAAATATTACAAATGAATATTTATATACTTGCGCCATTATTAATTGTTGCAGGTGTTTTAGCAGAGCCTTTGTTTAGATTTCTTCTTACTGAAAAATGGCTGCCAGCAGTACCTTATTTTCAAATTTTAGTAATTACTGGTGTTTTATATCCAATACATGCCTTTAATCTTAACATATTAAATGTAAAAGGCCGAAGCGATTTATTTTTAAAACTAGAAATCATCAAAAAAGTAATGATTGTAATTGTAATTTCTATTAGTATCAAATATGGTATCATAGGCTTACTTTACGGAAGAATAGTAACATCTATTATTGCCTTTTTTATTAATACTCATTATTCTGGTAAATTTATAAGCTACTCTGCTTGGGAACAAGTAAAAGACATTGCGCCAATATTTACTTTATCTATTTTCACAGGAGCTACTGTGTTTTTATTTGATTATTACACAAAAAGTATTTTGCAATACGATTTTTTAAGATTAACCTTAAGTAGTATTTTAGCAGCTTTAATTTATCTATATTTGTCTTATAGTTTTAAACTAAATTCATTAACCGAGATAATTAATATTATTAAAAAAATAGAAACAAGAACAAATAACTGAGAACCGAAAATCGTAAATGATAAACGTAACCAAAACTTTTTTTCCACCTATTGAAGATTACCAAAAACAAATAGCACGCATTTGGAAAAATGAATGGCTTACAAATCGTGGTGAATTAGTATTAGAATTAGAAAGTAAATTAAAAAACCATCTAGAAGTTTCTAATATTACGGTAATGAATAATGGTACAATACCAATTCAAATTGCTTTAAAAATACTAGGCAATAAAGGAGAAATAATTACTACGCCTTTTTCTTATGTTGCTACCACATCTTCTATTGTTTGGGAAGGTTGCACGCCTATTTTTGTAGATATTCATTCAGAATATTTAACTATTGATGAAACTAAAATTGAAGCCGCTATTACATCAAAAACCACTGCAATATTAGCTGTTCATGTTTTTGGAAATCCTTGTAATATAGACATTATTGAAAAAATTGCAAAAAAACACAGTTTATATGTAATCTATGATGCTGCGCATAGTTTTGGAACAACATACAATAACAAATCTGTATTTGAATATGGAGATGTAAGCACTTGTAGTTTTCATGCTACAAAATTATTCCATACAGCCGAAGGTGGCGCTCTATTTTGTAAAGACGATGAATTAAATAAAAAAATGTACTATCATCATAATTTTGGTCATAAAACTGCTACCAGCTTTCATGGCCTAGGTATTAATGGTAAAATGTCAGAATTAAGTGCAGCAATGGGTTTAGCTATTTTACCATACATGGAACAAATTATTGCTGACAGAAAAAAAGCAGTTGATTTATATATAGAACTACTTGACTTTACGAAACTTAAAAAACAAATAATCCGTAAAGAAACTACTTGGAATTACAGTTATTTTCCAATTATTTTTGAAAGTGAAGAAATTTTATTAAAAACAGTTAAAGCGTTAAACACTAAAGATATTTATCCAAGACGTTATTTTTATCCTTCTTTAAATAATTTACCATATTTAGATGAAAAAATAGAAATGCCAATATCTAATTCTATTTCAAAAAGGGTTTTATGTTTACCTCTATATACAACTTTAAAGAAAAATGAAATAGTATTTATTTCTGAGGTTGTAAATAATTGTTGTTCTTAATTTTTAAGACCTTAAAAAAACGGGTCAGTTATAAAAGTTGGGGATTAATGTTATTTTTGTTGTCAAAAACTAATA
>CAYOFS010000005.1:0-36367 GCA_964403095.1 uncultured Flavobacteriaceae bacterium
AAGCCATGCCTGAACACTGTAACTGAACACTGCCAACTGAACACTGCCAACTGAACACTGTCAACTGAACACTGTCAACTGAACACTGTCAACTGAGTAATTACTCTTCTTTAATATTTTCTTCTTCTTTTTTAAAAGGAATATTTTCTTTTAAATTTTCAACCTGATCCATTATTGACGGGAATACCATTGGAGCAAATTCCTTTACTCTTTTATATAAAATAGTATTATCTAGTGTTTCTTGTTTTACAAATTCAATGGTGTTATTTAGTTTTGCAAAGATATTTAATACAACGCTAAGTATCATGCCTATTTTTGCCACTCCAAAAACGGCGCCAGCAATTTTATTAAGAATACCTAATTGAGCCGCATCGATAATTTTGGTTAGTAATTTTCCTATTAAAGAAACGATAATTAAAATTGCAATAAAAGTAAGTGCAAAAGCAGCTATTTGGATATATTTTCCGTCCCATTCTACTTTTGTTTTTAGCCAATCACCAATAAAATAAGAAAAATGGATTGCTCCATATAAACCTACTAATAAAGATACAAGTGCTGCTATTTCAACAAAAAGACCTTTTGTAAAACCTTTATATAAACCATAAATTAATAATACTGCTAAGATGATATCTAATACTGCCATTTTTTTGTTTTTGTGCAAATATACTATTATTCTATTATTCTACTTCAATAACTTGAATAGATTCATTTATGTAAATTAGGAGTTTTTTGGTTACTGAAAAATTCATTAACTCCAATGTGTTTGCGTAGGTAGTTATTTGTTGATGGTGTTTTTTTTCTGGTTTTCCTGTTTTATAATCAGCAATAACAACCTTGTTTTTGTCAAATATTAATCTGTCAGGTATTAAAATTTGATTGTCATTAGAAAGGATTTCTCTTTCGTTCATAATTTTATATTTATCAGTAAAATATTCTCTCAATAATGGGTGATTAGCTACCTTGTTTATAAGTTGAGTAATATCATTTTTATCACTATTGTTTATTAATCCTTTACGGATAAAATAGTTTATGCTTGTGTCAATTTCAGTATTGAACTCTATTTTAGCAAGAATTTCATGTATTAAATTACCATATTGCCTAGCGTTTTCAGTTTTATCATCTATTGAATTATTAGGAGAAATACTTATATTGTGTTGTCGCCAATCAGAACTTATAAAATTTTCTTGTTCAATATTATTTTGATTACTGATTGTTTTTTTAGATAGGCGCTTTGAATTACCAAAAAAATAGGTTGTTTGCTCAGGATTCCATTCTCCTTTATCTTTTAAATAATTAATAAATAATTGCGCATAATATTTTGGTTCATCATCTTCTTTTCTAAGCTCACTAATAATATAAAGTTGTTCTTTTGCACGTGTTAAGGCAACATATAAGAGGTTGAAATTATCTAACTCTAATTCTTCTCGTTGTTCATGGTATAATTTTTCGCCAACTTCACCAATTTTTGTAAGTGCGCTACTATAATTGATTAAAGTGCTGTCAAAATTATTGTATTTTTCTTTGTCTAGAGCAGTGTACCATACTTTAGGGTTTTGTTGCTTGTAAATATCTAAGTCAAAAGGATAAATAACTACGGGAAATTCTAAGCCTTTAGATTTGTGAATAGTCATGATGTTCACAGCATTTTTTTCGCTTGAAACTACAATACTTAAACTGTCTTTTTTTTCAGTCCAATAATTTAAAAATGCACCTAAACTTTCATTTTTCTTAAAGGAGAAATCTAAAATAAGATCTAAAAAAAATTGGAGATACGCATCTGATGTACTGGTTAGTTTAAAATTTTTAATAATGTACTCAATACTTTCATAAAGTGAAAGACTTTTAAAATAATCTAAATCAAAAAATAGTTGATGCGTTTCTAACTTTTTATAAAACGCTGCTGTACCCAATTCTAGTAATTCAGTAAAAAATGAGTGTTTATCCTCGTATTTTAAATTTAAGTGTTTGTGTAAGAAAAATAATAGTTCAAATTGAGCTTCTTTATTTTCTGGCTGATTAATAAAAGTAAGCAGATCTATTATAAAACTCACCTTTGTTGAGTTTTGTAATAATAACGTTTCAGAGCTAATAATATCTATGTTATTATGCGTTAAATATTCGGCAACAGCAACACCTTGTTTACGTGTTCGTGTTAAAATACAAATATCTTTTTTTTCAAATTCATCACTTATATTATTAATAATTTCTAATACTTTTTCAGGATATATAAGTAATTTTTCATCGGCTTTTAAGCCTTCTTCAATAAATTGAATTTCTACATAACCGCCTTTTTTATGATTTTCTTTTTGTTTATTTCCATTGTGATACAATTCTTGGTATGCTTCATTTTTTAAATATTTTGAGCTGTGTTGAAAAAAGCGATTGTTAAAGTCAATAATTTCGGAATAGCTTCTCCAATTTGTATCAAGTTGGTTCGTGTTTTTTGGAATTAAAAAAGGGTTTTTACCTTTATCAGAAGATAACTCAATAAATTGTTCTGCTTTTCCGCCTCTCCATCGGTAGATTGCTTGTTTTGCATCGCCAACCAATAGTAAACTACCTGTTTCGCCCTTAATATTTTCGCTTGTAAGTACATTATCTAATAAAGGAATCATGTTTTTCCATTGCATACTTGATGTGTCTTGCATTTCATCAATAAAATAATGACGAAAACGTTCGCCAATTTTTTCGTAAATAAAAGCAGATGGTTGTTCTTTTAAATGTGTGCTTATAAGCTGATTAAATTCGGATATTAATCGGATATTATTTTCCGATTTTATTTCGGAAAGCACATTGTTAATGCTTCTTAAAATGGCTAAAGGAATTAAACTTTTACCAATTAACTTATTTAATAAGTAGTTTTTGTAGTTATTTTTCGATTCGTAGTATAGATCCAATAAGCTAGGAATAATACTGTCAATAGTATCTTTTATTTCTTGAGGTTTGCCTTTAGTGTAAAAAATTTCGTTTGTAATACTTTTTCCTAAACTCTTTTCAGGATTAAAATCTATTTTTGAAACATCGTTTATTAAGGCGCTAAAATGTTTTGGAAATTGTGAGTAATAAAAATCTTTATGCTCAATTTGCGAATCGTTTATTAGTTCTAAACCATTATTACCAATAATTGCAAACTGTTTTTCTGTTTCTTTAAGTTGTTTGTTTATGTTGGTTTGTAAATCGGTAAAATCTGTTATTGATTTTTGTTTTATTTTATTTACTTGAAGTATATCATTTTCATTTAAAAGTAATTTTGCAATTTCTTTTAAATCTTTTGAAATATCCCAGCTTTTATCTTCATTTGCTTTTGATATAGAAAAATCTATTAATGTTTTGGTAAGCGACTTGTCTTCGCCGATTTTAGAAATAAGCACATCTACAGCTTCGTTTAATAGTGAAATAGCATCCATTTCCACTTCAAAATTTAGTGCAATCCCTAAATCAAAGGCAAAGCTTCTAATTAATTTGTAAGTAAAGCTGTCAATAGTTGTAATATTAAAAGCACCATAATTATTTAAGATATTTTTAATAATTTTAATTGATTTATTTTGAATTTCGCTTGGTTCTAAATCTAATTCGGCAACTATTTTTTTGAATAAGTCATTCGTGTTGTTTTCAGTATCTAATTTAGAAAACTCCATAAGACTATTTAAGATACGTTCTTTCATTTCAGCAGCAGCTTTATTGGTAAACGTAATAGCTAAGATATTTTGAAAGCTATACAAACTATCCGATTTGTATAATATTTTTAAATATTCCTTAACCAAGGTGAATGTTTTACCACTTCCTGCAGAGGCATTATAAATTTGGAAATTACTTTGTGTGTTCATAGATTATAAAAATACAAAAACCCAAACAATTGTTGTTTGGGTTTTGATAAATATTTTAAAAAGTTTTTATTTTTTTAAGAAGTTTAGCTATTTACAGCTTTAATTGCTTTTGTGAAATCTAGTTGGTCGTTGTCGTTCATTATTAAATGAACAGCTTCACTTGCAATTTTATCTGCATTTTTAATGTCAAAACTTAAACCAACAATGATTCGTTTTAAGAAATTAACCTCTTCCATAGATGGAGTATCATCTGCATAAAGCATTTTTGTTAATCTATATAACCTAATAATAGACTCGTCATATCCAGCTGGCGGATTCATTGGATAAGCATCTGGGTTTTCTAAGATTTTTTCTATTTCTTCATCGGTAATGTTTAGACTTTTTGCTTTTCTTTCAAGAAATTCTTGTTCTCCTTCGCTAATAACATTATCTATTAATGCCATTTTAACAATACTTGCAAAATGACCTAAATTTTTAATATGTTCTCCACTTGAATATAAATCGGATATTGACATAATTTTATTGAGTTTTAATTGTTGTGCAAATATAAAAATTAATGATTTTATAATGCCATGTTTATTTATTTATTTTAAAGTATAATTATGAAAGTAGTTGTTTAATAACCTCTACTTTACTTAGCGATTTAGTTTCACTTACCTTATCATACTTTAATTCCCAGCCAAAAGTACTTACCATTTGCTCCATAACTTTTAAAGTATCTAAAGCTTTTATTTTAGCCGAATGTAACATGTCACTTTCAGGTATTTTATCAGTAAAATTTTGTTTTACTTTTTTGTTTAAATCAGTTAATTCACTTGCATCAAACTTATTGAATAAACCATTTTGAATATCGTAAAAATCCATGTGAGTTTCCATGCTAAGTACTTCTGGTTCAGGAAACGATATTACTTTTATTTGCCGTTTATCTGCATTCGCTTCAAAACGCATTTTCTTCATATCAAAACCTATGAAAATTTTAGCATTTGCCATGATTATTGCTTTCTTCTTACTTGATAACATGTTAAGTAGAGAGCTTTTTTCATCTTGAAAGTGCATGATTTCATTCATATTTCCTTCCACAGTAATAAGTTTAGAAACACTTTTCATTTTCTCTAAAAGAATAACCGATTGCTCTTTGGCTTTGTTTTTAAAGAATGTTTTTTTAGCAAATAAATAATAAATAGAAAGCACTAATGCGCCTACAATAAAACCTAAAATAAAATTCATAGTTAGTTAATTTGTATTACAAATTTAAGTCAATTTTTATTAACCTATTTTATTAATGCATTTTTTGTACCAAAATTATAGTTTATGACTGCTTAAAAATTTAGGACCTACTATAAACATAGAAATTTTATTTTTTTTAATCATAATAATTCGGATTAAATATCTAATATATAGAAGGTGTGAAAAAATATTAAGAGCTTATAAAAGCATACCAAATACTTTATGTAGCTTTGTAGCATAATAAATTAATACTTAAAATTAAGTAATTAGAAAATTTGATAATTAAAATAAACAGATGAAGCACAAAGCAGGATTTATAAATATTATTGGTAATCCAAATGTAGGTAAGTCAACTTTGATGAATGCCTTTATTGGTGAGCGATTGTCAATTATTACTTCAAAGGCACAAACCACACGTCATCGTATTTTGGGTATTGTAAATGGTGATGATTTTCAAATGTTGTTTTCCGATACTCCAGGAATTATTAAACCTGCGTATGAGCTACAAGAATCTATGATGGATTTTGTTAAAACGGCCTTTGAAGATGCGGATATTTTAATTTACATGGTTGAAATAGGAGAGAAGGAGTTGAAGAACGAACGATTTTTTCAGAAAATTATTAACTCTAAAATACCTGTTTTACTTTTAATTAATAAGATTGATAAATCAAACCCAGAGAAATTAGAAGAATCTGTTGACTTGTGGAAAGGGAAAGTACCTAACGCATCTATTTTGGCTATTTCGGCACTTGAAGGATTTAATGTTGATGTGGTGTTTAATAAAATATTAGAATTATTACCCGAAAACCCAGCCTTTTACCCCAAAGACCAACTTACCGATAAGCCAGAACGCTTTTTTGTAAACGAAGCAATTAGAGAAAAAATATTAATGCATTACAAAAAGGAAATTCCATATTCTGTAGAAATAGATACAGAAGAATTTCACGAGGAAAAAAAAATTATTAAAATTCGCTCTGTCATTATGGTAGAACGTAATTCTCAAAAAGGAATTATTATCGGTCATAAAGGCGCATCGTTAAAACGTGTTGGAACAGAAGCGAGAAAAGACTTAGAAAAATTCTTTCAGAAAAAAGTTTTTTTAGAACTCTATGTAAAAGTTAATAAAGATTGGCGTAATAATACAAGGCAATTAAAACGATTTGGTTATAAGGACTAAAAGTTGTGATAAAGCCAATTTTGAAATTGTAATACTTAAAACAAAACGTATATTTGTGCAATAAAAAAGAACAAATGTTTAAATACGGAATAGATAAGTTAACAGTTAGAAAAATTATAGCTATTGAAAATGGTGAATTAGCAACAGTTTTAACTGATAAAGCCATAAAAAAAGTAAACGACTGTAGAGTAAAAGTAGAAGTCATGGCAAGTGGCTCTAAAGCTGTTTACGGTATTAATACTGGTTTTGGTCCTTTATGTGATGTGCAAATAACTCCAGAGCAAACAAGTAAATTACAAACAAATTTATTAATCACACATGCTGTTGGAGTAGGGAATCCTATTGATAAAAAACTATCTAAATTGATGCTTATTTTAAAAGTCCATGCTTTATGTCAAGGCTTTTCAGGTATTCGATTAAAAGTAATTGAACGTATTTTATTTTTTATAAAAAACGATTTATTGCCTGTTGTTCCTGAACAAGGTTCGGTTGGAGCATCAGGTGATTTAGCACCACTTTCTCATTTATTTTTACCTCTTTTAGGCGAAGGTGAATTTTGGATTGATGATAAAATAGTTCCAGTAAAAGAAATTTTAAAAAATCACAACTTAAAACCAATCACACTTCAAGCAAAAGAAGGTTTGGCTTTAATTAACGGAACACAATTTATTCTTGCGCATGCAATTACTGGCTTAGATAAAATGAAATATCTACTAGATTTAGCCGATTTATCTGGCGCAATGAGTATTGAAGGCTATCAAGGAAGTACTTCACCTTTCATGAAGGAGTTACATGAAGTACGAGCTTACAAAGGCACTATTAAAGTAGCGAAACGTATGCGAATGTTATTTGAAAATTCGGAAAATATGCAATCACATGGCGCTTGTTCTAGAGTGCAAGATCCATATTCTATGCGATGTATTCCACAAGTTCATGGCGCTTCTCGTAACGCGTATCTTCATTTGAAAAAGTTAGCAACTATTGAGATGAATTCCGTTACCGATAACCCAATAATTTTAAGTGAAACTCAAGCAATTTCTGGTGGTAATTTTCATGGACAACCATTAGCAATGGCATTAGATTATGGTTCTTTAGCCGCAGCTGAATTAGGAAACATATCAGATAGACGATGCTATTTGTTATTAGAAGGAAAGTATGGTTTACCAAGATTATTAACCGATAAAGGCGGCTTAAATTCTGGTTTTATGATACCTCAATATACAACAGCAGCTTTAGTAACCGAAAATAAATCTTTATGCTTTCCGCCATCAGCGGATAGTATTCCGACCTCTTTAGGTCAAGAAGATCATGTTTCTATGGGAAGTATTTCAGGCAGAAAATTTAATCAGATATTAGGGAATTTAGATAAGATTTTTGCTATCGAATTAATGTATGCAGCTCAAGCAATTGAGTTTAGAAGACCTAATAAAATATCTGATATTTTAGAAAAAAACTTTACAGTCATCCGTAAAAAAGTAGATAAACTAGAAGAAGATAGAATTTTAAAAGATGACATAAATAATATGATTGCTTTGGTTAAGAATAGAAAGCTAATTGTTAAATAATCACTATGAATGTAGAAGTACATTTTGAACAAATTATAACACTTATTGAAAATACTAAAAAACGAGTATTTCAAAAGGTAAATATTGAGATAATAGATTTGTATTGGTCTATTGGTGAATTATTATATGTGAAATTACAAAATGAAAAATGGGGGAAATCTGTTATTAATCAATTATCAAAACATATAAAAGTTAAACACCCAAATATAAAAGGTTTTTCATCTCCTAATTTATGGAGAATGAAACAGTTTTATGAATCTTATAAAAATTCCTCAAAACTCTCAACACTGTCGAGAGAAATTCCTTGGTCGCATAATATGTCAATTATATCATCGGTCAATAATGATGATGAAAGAGAATTTTATATGCAATTAGTTATAAAAGAACGTCTGTCTTTTAGAGAGTTAGAAAGACAAATTAATAGTTCTTATTTTGAAAGAGTAATGCTTGGTAATACAAAACTCTCTACGCTGTCGAGAGAATTACCTCAAAATATTACAAATATTTTTAAAGATACTTATGTATTAGAAATGCTTCAATTACCCATATCGCATTCTGAAAAAGAACTCAAATATCAAATAACTAAGAATATAAGTAAATTTATACTAGAATTTGGTAGAGATTTTGCTTTTATGGGAGAAGAATATCCATTACAAGTTGGTAATCAAGATTTTTATATTGATCTTCTCTTCTATCATAGAACATTGCAATGCATGGTTGCTATAGAACTAAAAATTGAAAAATTTAAACCTGCTCATCTTGGGCAACTAAATTTTTATCTAGAAGCATTAGATAGAGATATAAAAATGAAAAATGAAAATCCAAGTATTGGGATTTTACTTTGTAAAGGAAAAGATGATATTGTTGTAGAGTATGCCTTAAATAGAACTATTTCTCCTACATTAGTAGCAGATTATAAAATTCAATTACCAAACAAACAATTACTAAAAGAAAAATGGCAAGAAATTATTCAACAATTAGATAATTCTGAAAACCTTCAATAAAAAACAACACAAAGCTTAAAGTATAAAACTTAAAGCTCACAAAGTATACAACATGAACTTCAAGCAACAAATACTTCAGGGAATTCCTTCTACTTTACCACAAAAGAGCAATTATCCTAAAGGAATAAATAGAGCTCCAAAAAGAAAAGATATTCTATCAAAAGAAGAAAAACAGTTAGCAATTAGAAATGCATTGCGATATTTTCCAAAAGAATGGCATCAAGAGTTGGCAAATGAGTTTGCACAAGAATTAAACGATTACGGAAGAATTTATATGTATCGTTTTAAACCAAATTATGATTTTTATGCAAGATCAATTCAAGAATATCCTGCAAAATCACAACAAGCAGCAGCAATAATGTTGATGATTCATAACAATTTAGATCCTGTAGTAGCACAACATCCAGAAGAGTTAATTACCTATGGTGGAAATGGAGCAGTTTTTCAAAACTGGGCACAATATTTAGTAACCATGCAGTATTTGGCAATAATGACAAATGAGCAAACATTGAATATGTATTCTGGTCATCCAATGGGTTTATTTCCTTCGTCAAAAGAAGCACCAAGAGTTGTAGTTACAAACGGAATGATGATACCAAATCACTCAAAACCCGATGATTGGGAAAAATACAACGCTTTAGGCGTTACACAGTACGGACAAATGACTGCTGGTAGCTTTATGTATATTGGTCCGCAAGGAATTGTTCATGGTACAACTATTACAGTAATGAATGCTTTTAGAAAAGTGCTAAAAGATAGAGAATCTCCAAATGGTAAAATATTTTTAACATCTGGTTTAGGGGGAATGAGTGGCGCACAACCAAAAGCAGGAAATATAGCTGGTTGCATTACTATTGCTGCTGAAGTTAATGAAAAAGCCGCAAGAAAAAGACACGAGCAAGGTTGGGTTGATGTTTTGGTTGATAATTTAGTAGATTTAGTTAATCGTGTGAAAAAAGCACAAGAAAATAAAGAGGTTATTTCTATTGCATACATTGGTAATGTAGTTGAAGTTTGGGAAGAATTTGATAAAGAAAATATTTTTATTCATTTAGGATCAGATCAAACTTCACTTCATATTCCTTGGACTGGCGGTTATTATCCTGTTGGGATTTCTTATGATGAAGCCAATCGTTTAATACGTGAAGAACCAGATGCTTTTAAAGATAAAGTACAAGAGTCTTTAAGAAGACATGCAGCAGCAATTAATAAACATACAGCAAAAGGCACTTATTTTTTCGATTATGGTAATGCTTTTTTATTAGAAGCTTCTCGTGCTGGTGCTGATGTTATGGCTAAAAATAATATTGATTTTAAATATCCGTCTTATGTGCAAGATATTTTAGGTCCAATGTGCTTTGATTACGGATTTGGTCCTTTTAGATGGGTTTGTGCTTCGGGAAAATCAGCTGATTTAGATAAAACAGATAAAATTGTAGGTGATGTTCTTCAAGAAATAATGGAAAATTCTCCAAAAGAAATACAATTGCAAATGCAAGATAATATTACTTGGATTAGAGATGCAAAAAAGAATAAATTAGTGGTTGGTTCACAAGCCAGAATTTTATATGCTGATGCAGAAGGAAGAGTGAAAATAGCCAAAGCTTTTAACGATGCTATTAAAAATGGAAAAATTGGTGCTGTTGTTCTAGGTAGAGATCATCATGACGTTAGTGGAACCGATTCGCCATATAGAGAGACTTCCAATATTTATGATGGAAGTAAATTTACAGCCGATATGGCAATCCAAAATGTAATTGGCGATAGTTTTAGAGGTGCAACTTGGGTTTCTATTCACAATGGCGGCGGCGTTGGTTGGGGCGAAGTTATCAATGGTGGTTTTGGAATGTTGTTAGATGGAACTAATGAAGCTGAAATCCGTTTAAAGAAAATGTTATTTTACGATGTCAATAACGGAATTGCAAGAAGATCTTGGGCGAGAAATAAAGAGGCTATTTTTGCTGTAAAAAGAGAAATGGATCGAACACCAAGCTTAAAAGTTACCTTACCTAATTTGGTAGATGATAATTTATTAGATGGATTGTTTTAATTAATCCGTCATTGCGATGAGCCTGAAAGAGCGAAGAAGCAATCTGTTGAATATAAACTATAACTAATTAAAAAAGATTGCCACGCTATCGCTCGCAATGACAGTATTATGAAAACATTATTCAAAAACATTAAAGAATTAATCCAAGTTCGCAAAGAACCAATAAGTTTTGTTTCTGGTAAAGAAATGAATATTCTACCAAGCATAAAAAATGCTTATTTACTAGTAGAAAGCGGATTAATAAAAGATTTTGGTAAGATGAGTGATTGTCCGCAATTGAAAACTATAAAAATAATTGATGCTACGGGTAAAATTTTAATGCCAACTTGGTGCGATTCGCATACTCATTTGGTGTATGCAGGAAACAGAGAAGGAGAATTTGTAGATAAAATTAACGGTTTATCTTATGAGGAAATTGCAAATCGTGGTGGAGGAATATTGAATTCGGCTAAAAAATTAAGAGAAACTTCCGAAAAAGACTTGTACAATCAAAGTAAAGTAAGGTTAGAAGAAGTTATTTCTTTTGGTACTGGAGCAATTGAAATGAAATCGGGTTATGGTCTTAGCGTAGAATCTGAATTGAAAATACTAAGAGTAATTAAACAATTAAAAAACAATTATCCAGTAGAAATTAAAGCAACCTTTTTAGGAGCTCATGCTTTACCTGAAAAACACAAAGGTAATAAACAAGCTTATTTAGAGCTTTTAGCCGATGAAATAATGCCAATTATAGCTAAAGAAAAACTAGCCGAATATGTAGATGTATTCTGTGAAACTGGTTATTTCTCGGTTGCAGACACCGAATTTATTTTAAAAGCAGGAAAAGAACATGGATTAATTCCTAAAATTCATGTAAATCAGTTTACAAGTATTGGTGGAATTCAAATTGGTGTAAAATACAACGCTTTATCGGTTGATCATTTAGAAATAATGACTGATGATGATATTGAATCTTTAAAAAACACCAAAACAATGCCTGTTGCTTTGCCAAGCTGTTCGTTTTATTTAAGTATTCCATACGCACCTGCTAGAAAAATGATTAGTGCAGGTTTGCCATTAGCTTTAGCAACCGATTATAATCCAGGCTCAACACCAAGTGGAAACATGAATTTTGTTGTTGCTACTGCTTGTATTAAAATGAAAATGACACCGCAAGAAGCAATAAATGCAGCAACCTTAAATGGTGCTTACGCTATGGGATTAGAAAAAGAACTTGGCACAATTACTATTGGTAAAAAAGCTAATTTAATCCTTACAAAACCTATTAATTCTATTGCAAGTATTCCGTATAATTTTGGGGCTAATCTAATTGACAAAGTGTTTTTGGGTGGTGTAAAAGTTTAAAAAACTCACTATTTAACATACTTAGTTTTTTTCATAAAGCTAATAACTATAAAGCTTAAAAAAAAGAAAATGGCTAAAACCAAAACGGAAGATCGCATAGATTTTGTGTAAGACATTACTAAGCCAAAAGATAATGTTCCTATGACAATAGCTAATTTTTCGGTTACATCATAGAAGCTAAAATAAGTTGCGTTGTCATAAGTGTCTTCGGGTATTAATTTAGAATAAGTGGATCTAGCTAAAGTTTGTGTTGCGCCTAAAGCCAACCCTAAAACACCACCAAGTGCGTAGAAATATAAATCTACATTTGGACTTTCTCCTGGTAGTAAATAAGCTCCAATAGAAACTAAAACCCAAATTACTATCGTTATTTTTAAAGTTTTTATATTCCCTATTTTTTTAGAAATTCTTGAGAATAACATAGCACCAACTATAGCGACTAATTGAATTAATAAAATAGTAATTATTAAATTCATGGTTGGTAAACCTAGTTCTTCATCGCCAAATTTCCCTGCAAGAACAATGATTGTCTGTACACCAGCACTTATCAGAAAAAAAGCCCATAAAAATATGTAAATGGTTTTATGCTGTCTAATTTCTTTAAATACTTTGCGTAATTCTCTAAATCCTTTAAAAATATAATCTTTTTCTGGTTTTCTTTTAAACGAATTACTTGGTAAGTGATAAAAAGTATATTGCGCAAAACCTATCCACCAAATACCTACTAACACAAATGCATATTGAAATACTTTAACTGGTGGTTTTTCGCCATCTGCTAAAGCATGGTCTATAAAACCATACCAATTAGGAAACATAATCATTGTTAAAATAAAAACCAACAAAAATACGGAGCCAATATAGCCATTAATAAATCCTTTAGCACTGATTTCGTCATGATCATCTGGGTGAGCAATTTCTGTAAGGTAAGCATTGTAAAAAACTAAACTTCCCCAAAAACCAATACTTGCTAATATAGAAAAGGTTATTCCAATCCATAATTTATCTATTCCATCAAAGAAATATAATGACATTACTGAAAACGAACCTAGAAAACAAAAGAACTGCATGAACTTCTTTTTATTTCCCATATAATCCGAAATACTCGATAATATTGGTGATATAAAAGCAACTATTAAGAATGAAAAAGATAATGTGTAAGTATATAAAACGGTGTTATTCCATTCTGTACCAAAAAAAGTTACCATGGCATCTTTTCCACCTGTTATCATTCCGTAAAATAATGGGAATACGGCTGTTGTAATTACTAAAGGGTAAACGGAATTTGCCCAATCATAAAAAGCCCAAGCTCCTATTACTTTTTTATTTCCTTTTTTAAACATATTATTCGTTGTTGGTGAGGTTTAAAAACCGAGTTTCAAAACAAAAAAACCACTTTAAAATATTTTAAAGTGGTTGCAATATACTGCTTTTTAATAAACTATTTTTTCTTGCGCCCTTGTGCATTGTATTTTTTAGCATATACTTTTGCCTTAGGTAAGTATGCTCTTAAATCTGCTATTCTACTTTGGTTTGAAGGGTGCGTACTTAAAAACTCAGGTGGTGCTTGTCCTCCTCTTTGGCTCATTCTAACCCAAACTTCAGCTGCTTCTGTTCCGTTATAACCAGCCATAAGCATAAAGACTAAGCCTAATCTATCTGCTTCTTGTTCGTGAACTCTACTAAATTTTAATACGCCTAGTTGCGTTCCAATACCGAAAGCCTGTAAAAACATTTGTTGTTTTGCAGGGTCTTTAGATATTGCTCCAGAAGCAAGCATTGCTCCAAGGCTTAAGCCTTGTGCAATTGCTCCTTGAGACATACGTTCTTGTCCGTGCTTTGCAAAGGCATGAGCAACTTCATGTCCCATGATTGCAGCAATACCATCGGTGTTTTTTGCTATTGGTAAAATACCTGTATAAAATACTACTTTTCCACCAGGCATACACCAAGCGTTTACTGTTTCATCTTCAATTAGATTAAATTCCCAACGATAGCTTTTAGCTTCAGCTTCCATTCCATTGGCTCTCATAAAACGATCTACTGCTTTAGATATACGAGCACCAATATCTTTTAATTCTTTCGTTTTAGCAGCGTCTGTAGATAATTTGTTTTGTGCTAGAAAACCAGTGTATTGTGCAAATGCCATTGGTAAAACTTTTGCATCACTTACAAAATTAACACGTTTTCTACCTGTAATTGGTACACTGCTACAGCTGTACATAAATAAACTTAAAAGTAAAATCGCTATGATTTGGTTACTTATTTTCAATCTAAAAACCCCTTTTTCTTTTTTCATAATTTGTTGTTATTTGTTATTAATTTTTTCTAAACATAAAATAAAATCCTACCAATATCATTGGTATAGATAATATTTGACCAGTATTTAAAATTCCAATCCAGTCTTCTCTAGATTCGATTTGTGCTTCTTTAAAAAATTCGATTATAAGTCTTACTGACCATAGTAACACCATGAATAAGCCAAAAATGTATCCTTTTTTATCTTTCTTATTTGTATTCCAATAAACATACCATAAAATTACAAAAATTATTGCGTAACTCAAAGATTCGAATATTTGTGTTGGAAACCTAAAAGGTACTTTTTCTAAATACTCGGTAAATCTAGGGCTATTTTGTAATAAGTCAAAAGCTTTATTAGCCGATTTTGCTTTAGTGATATACATTGCTTCGCTACTTGAATAATGCTCTCTTATGAAACGAAAACCAATTGGAGAATTGGTTGTTTTACCAATTATTTCTGAGTTCATTAAATTACCTATTCGTACAAAAGCAGCTCCACTAGCTACAGGTATTACAAGTCTATCTAAAATCCATATCCACGATTTGTAGTTGTATTTACGTGTGTAGATATACATTCCTAAAATAATTCCAATTGTTGCACCGTGACTTGCTAGACCTCTAAAGCCAATAAACTCCCAACTTCCGTTAATTTCTTTTATAGGTAAAAGTATTTCGACTAAATTATTTTGATAGTAATCCCAACTATAAAAGAACACTTCTCCTAAACGAGCTCCTAAAATAGTTGCTACAACAACATATAAAAATAGACTTTCTACATGATCTTCGTTTACGCCTTCATTTTTATATATTTTTTTTAATAGAAATGCTCCCAATAAAAAAGCAAGTACAAACATTAATCCGTAATAACGAACAGATATTCCAAAAAGGTTAAATATTTCAGGTGAAGGACTCCAGTTTACTCCTAAGTGTATCATTAATATATTATTTTAAGTTGTAAAAATAGTTATTATTTATTGTTGTTGCGTTTATTTATGAATTTGTTTATTAATTTTATTTTCTATGGAACAGGATCGTAGCCGCTTTTTCCCCAAGGGTGACAAGAGAATATGCGAATTATTGCTAGTTTTCCTCCTTTGAAAATTCCGTGTTTTTTTAATGCTTCGGCAGAATAATGTGAGCATGTTGGCTGAAATCGACAACTTGCTGGCGTGTAAGGTGAAATAGCCGTTTGATAAAAACGAATTAATAGTAAAAATGGATATGTTAATATTTGTTTAACTGTGTAATTGTTTAATTGTTAAATAGTGGTATTTGTCTGATACTGCTTTTTATAAGGTAAAGCTTGTCCCGTCTCTACTATCTTTTAATTGAATTCCTTTTTCTAATAATTTATCTCTAATTTCATCGGATAAGTCGTAATTTTTATTTTCTTTAGCTTCTTTTCTTAGTTGAATAAGTAGTTCTATAACACTTGATAATTTATCTGAGTTATCATTATTATCCATGGTAGGTTTTAAGCCTAAAACATCGAATGTAAATGCGCTTATTGTTTTTTTAACCATTTCTAAGTCAGCTTTAGTAATGGTTTCTTTTTTATCATTAATTAAATTGATAAATTTAACTGATTCGAATAAATTTGCAATTAAAATAGGCGTGTTAAAATCATCATTCATCGAGTCGTAACATTTCTGTTTCCATTTTTGAATATTTACGGATGATTTTTCAGATGTTTCTAATTTGTCTAATAATTCAATGGCTTCCATTAAACGATTATATCCTTTTTCAGATGCTTGTAAAGCGGTATCGGATAAATCTAAAATACTAGAATAGTGCGCTTGCATCATGAAAAAACGAGTAACACTTGGCGAATATGCCTTGGATAAAATATCATTATTACCATTATAAATTTCTTCGGGTAAAATATGATTACCAGTAGATTTTGACATTTTTTTTCCGTTAAGATTAAGCATATTTGTATGCATCCAATAGTTTACAGGAGCATGATTGTTACATGCTTGTGCTTGTGCTATTTCACATTCGTGATGAGGAAATTTTAAGTCCATTCCGCCACCGTGAATATCAAATTGAGAACCTAAGTATTTTGTACTCATAACGGTACATTCTAAATGCCATCCAGGGAAGCCAACAGACCAAGGAGAGTTCCATCGTTGTATGTGTTCGGGTTCGGCACGTTTCCATAAGGCAAAATCTTGCGGATTTTTCTTATCGGATTGTCCGTCTAATGCACGAGTATTTTCAATAGCATCTTCTATAATTCGTTTTGATAAGATACCATAATTATTGGTTTCGTTGTATTTTAGTACGTCAAAATAAACAGAACCGTTAACTTCATAGGCAAAACCCGAGTCAATAATTTGTTGTGTAGCTTCTATTTGCTCTAAAATATGACCAGTTGCCGTTGGTTCTATACTTGGAGCTAATAAATTATATTGTTTTAAAATTTCATGAAAATCAACGGTATATTTTTGGACAATTTCCATTGGTTCTAACTTTTCTAATCGTGCTTTTGTAGAAATTTTATCTTCAGAATCATCATCAGTTAAATGACCAGCATCGGTAATATTACGAACATAACGCACTTTATAACCTAGATGTAATAAGTATCGATAAATCATGTCAAAACTCATAAAAGTTCTCACATTACCAATATGCACATTGCTATAAACAGTTGGTCCACAAACATACATGCCGACAAAGCCTTTGGTGATTGGTGTGAAAAGTTCTTTGTTACCTGTTAGTGTATTCTGAATTTTTAATGGTTGCATTTTTATTGTTGATTCGTTTATTTGCTGAGTTGTTTATTCAAAGTTGAATTTATTTTACATCTTCTCTCTTATTAAAGTACAAAATTACAAACAGAAAAGTGATTATTCTACACTTTCGATTAAAATTTCTAAAATAGAAATGGCTGCTTTTGCAATTTTTGTTCCTGGTCCAAAAACACCAACAACGCCTTTATCAAAAAGAAATTGATAATCTTGTGTGGGAATTACGCCACCTGCAATTACCATAATATCTTCTCTTCCGTATTTTTTTAGTTCTTCGATCACTTGTGGAACAAGTGTTTTGTGACCTGCGGCTAATGAAGAAACGCCTAAAATATGCACATCATTTTCTACGGCTTGCTTTGCCGCTTCTTTAGGTGTTTGAAATAACGGTCCAATATCTACATCAAAACCTAAATCGGCAAAACTTGTTGCTACAACTTTTGCGCCACGATCATGACCATCTTGTCCCATTTTTGCTACCATTATTCTTGGTCGTCTTCCTTCTAATTCAGCAAATTTATTAGCTAAATCGACTGCTTTTTTAAAGGTTTTATCGTTTTTTATTTCTTTACTATACACTCCTGAAATGGCATTAATGGTTGCTTTATATCGTCCAAACACTTTTTCTAAAGCATCGGATATTTCGCCTAAAGTAGCACGAACTCTAGCTGCTTTAATAGTCAAAGCTAATAAATTTCCATGAGAAGTCTCTGCGCATTTAGTTAAATTTTCTAAGGCTGTTTTTACTTCGTCATCGTTTCTTGTGCTTTTTAGTTTGTTTAATAGTTTAATTTGTGAATTTCTAACAGCATCATTATCAACCTCTAAAATATGTAAAGGATCTTCTTGGCTTAATTGATATTTATTTACACCAACAATAATATCTTGACCCGAATCAATTCTTGCTTGTTTTTTTGCTGCAGCTTCTTCAATTCTCATTTTTGGAATTCCTTTTTCAATGGCATTAGTCATTCCGCCTAATTCTTCAACTTCTTGAATTAATTTCCAAGCACTGCTTGTGATTTCTTCGGTTAGTTTTTCTACATATTCACTTCCTGCCCAAGGATCAACTGTTTTGGTGATTTGGGTTTCTTCTTGTATGAAAATTTGTGTGTTTCTTGCAATTCTTGCTGAGAAATCAGTAGGTAAAGCGATAGCTTCATCTAAGGCGTTTGTGTGTAGTGATTGTGTTCCGCCAAAAGCTGCTGCCATTGCCTCAATTGCTGTTCTTGCTACATTGTTAAATGGATCTTGCTCGGTTAAACTCCAACCACTTGTTTGGCAATGTGTACGCAAAGCCATTGATTTTGGATTTGTAGGGTTAAATTGCTTAACAATTTTTGCCCATAACATACGTCCTGCTCTTAATTTGGCTATTTCTCTAAAATGATCCATTCCGATTGCCCAGAAAAAAGATAATCTTGGTGCAAATTCGTCTATTTTCATTCCTGTTGCGAGTCCAGTTTTGATGTACTCTAATCCATCAGCTAAAGTATAGGCTAGTTCAATTTCAGGTGTTGCTCCAGCTTCTTGCATGTGATAGCCAGATATAGAAATACTATTATATTTTGGCATATTAGCCGTTGTGTATTTAAAAATATCGGCAATTATTTTCATAGATGGTTTTGGTGGATAGATATAAGTATTTCTTACCATAAACTCTTTTAAAACATCGTTTTGAATAGTTCCTGAAAGTAATTTTTGCTCAACACCTTGTTCTTCGGCAGCTACAATATAAAAAGCTAAAATGGGTAAAACTGCTCCGTTCATTGTCATAGAAACAGACATTTTATCTAATGGAATTTGGTCAAACAATACTTTCATATCTTCAACCGAATCTATGGCAACTCCTGCTTTTCCAACATCACCTTGAACTCTTTCATGATCAGAATCATAGCCTCTATGTGTTGCTAAATCAAAAGCAACGGATAAGCCTTTTTGCCCAGCCTTTAAATTTCTTCTATAAAAAGCATTGGATTCTTCTGCAGTTGAAAACCCTGCATATTGGCGTATTGTCCATGCTCTACGAACATACATTGTAGAATATGGACCACGTAAATAAGGTGGAATTCCTGCTGCGAATTTTTCATGTTCAAAAGTTGTTGATTCGTTTATTTGTTGATTAGCCGAATCGGTTAGGGTTATATTTTGGATGTTTTTTCTCATTTTAGTTATAACAAATTAGTCAAAAAAGCACCATAAGTCTTTGTCTTTATCATTTTAAATTTCTTTATCATTTGACAGTTAATACGTGTTCTGTATTTGCGAAACGAATTGTTTTTGTCTAGTATTGCCAATTTTTTTAATTGGATTGAAAGTTATTGTTTCAATAGTTACAAATATAATAAATTTGGTTGGGAAAGTAAAGGACACCTCTATTAATTCCTTTTGGAATAACCAACGCAGGTATTTTCTCTTGATATAAGGTTTAAAAACGGAGCTATGCCATAGCATAGTGAGTATTTTAAAAACGCAGTAGCTAGGAAAAAGAACAAGTTGGAAGCCAAAATGGAGTTGTTAGAGTTGTTAGAGGTGTCCTAAAGAAATAAAAAAACAAAATTGCGCCCATATATAGGCGCAATTTGTTAAATTATAATTTTTTTAAATACTTGATGTTATTTCGATTTTAATTTAAGACCTATAAAAAAAGTTCTTGGAGTTGAAGGTCCAAATACAAAATTACTATCTCTATTTTTTCCAATATCAAAATTAGATTGATACGCATTAAAAACATTTTTTAATCCGCCATAAAATTCTAAATTAGTTTGCATTTTTGGTAATTCAAATGTGTATCCAGATTTTAAGCTTAATTCTGAAAAAGTTTCCGATATAACCATTTCATCAATCAATTGATTTGGTGCGCCAGCAAAATGAGGAACTTTCATGCTTCCTGTATAGGTGTAATCAAGATTAGCATAAAATTTCTTATTTGGTGTAAATGATAAAGTAGCAAAACCGTAAGTTTTAGGGGTTCGTATAAATTCTTGTAATCCAGCTAACCCGTCTATATGTGTAATTATTTCATCATATTTACTTGATTGGATAGTTAGACCAGTTTCGAACTGTATTTTTTTGTCATAATTAGCTCTTACTTCTAAGGTGATTCCTTGTACAGTTGCGCCTTGCCCGTTTTGTTTTTCAAACAGTTCTCCAAAACTATCTTGACCTATTGGTTGTAGGATAAAAGCATCATTAAGTCTTGTGTAAAATCCTTCTAAAGTAAAGCCATAAATAAAATGCTCCGTTGGTTTATCGTAATTTATAGAAGTAGTGAGGCTTTGTGATTTTTCAGAAATTAAATCAGGTGATAATATAACTCTAGAAATTCCTCCGCCTGCAAAAGCTATGTGTAAATCTGTATCAAAAGCTTGTGGTGCTCTGAATCCTGTTCCGTAACTAAGTCTTAATTGTGTGTTGGATTTGTGTTTGTATAGTAAGGAGACTCTTGGACTAAATGTTAAGCCGTCAACTAAATTATGATGGTCCATTCTAATACCAGAAAGTAAATTTATTGAAGGTGTTATTTCCCAATCACTTTGTAAAAAAGACCCAAAATTCTTGGTAGTTTGATCAACAATATAATTATAGGAAGATATTTCATCAAAAACATCATCTACTATATATTCACTTCCAAAGGTTAAGGTATTTACACCTTTAATAAAATCGTAAAGTTTGTGATTTAATTGAAAACCTCCTTGTATGGTTGTGGTGTTTGATATTCCATAAGGTGGATTTTCAATATGTGCTTGAATTTCTGCTGTATCATCTGGAAAAATACCTGTATAATGGTCTCTTTTTGTGTTTTGCCAAGCTGCGTAGGTAATAAAAGAACTATCATCATTGTTGAAATTTATTTGATAATCGGCACTTGCCATCCATACATTATGTGTTCTTTCTTCAGATTGTTTTGTTAAATATGCAGGTTTGTTAGTCATTTCTCCTCCAAATCTAAATTCATTTAAATTGCTAATACTTAATTCTACTTTTTGATTATCCGATGGTAAGAAAAAAATATTTGTTCCAAATGAGGTGTTTTTAAGTTTTGGTAATTCAGAAAAATTATCAGCGTTATGATCATAAAAATCACGATTTCTATTGTTGAAAAAGAAAGAAACACCAGAATTTTGATTGTCTGAAACCAAAGATGTATTTCCGCTAAAAACTACATCATCAGTTTTTCCATTTATATTTTGATAAAAAGAATTTAATTCAAACGAATTTTTTTTTGGCACTTTGGTAATTACATTAACTGTTCCGCCAATAGCACTTGTTCCATAAAGCGAAGATCCGCCACCACGAACAACTTCTATTCTATCAATCATATTTGTAGGCAATTGTTCCAAGCCATATAGACCTGTTAATGCACTAAATATTGGACGACCATTAATAAGTATTTGTGAATATCCACCAGTTAATCCGTTCATTCGTAATTGTGTGTAATTACATGTTTGGCAATTAGTTTCAACTCGTAATCCTGGTTGAAACCTCAAACCTTCGGCTAGGTTACATGCTTGAACATTGTCTAAGGTTTTTGCATTGATAACATTTACAATTACAGGTGAATTGGTTTTCCTTTTAGCCGTTTTTGTTCCAGTTACCACAATTTCGTTAAGCGAATTTAAACTCTCATTAATATTAAAATCCAACGCAATATTCTGATTATCCTTATTAATTGTAATATTTTTATATTCACTTTTATATCCCACAAACGATGCTTTTACTTTATAAGTTCCAAAAGGAATATTTTTTATTACAAAAACACCTTTAGTATTTGTTGTAGCGCCAAAAGACGAGTTTTCAACTAAATAAACACTTGCATAATTTTGAGAAAACCCATCTACTTTTACAACACCTTTAATAGTTCCTGTTTGTCCGAAAGACAATGTAATTACCGCTAATAATAAGGTAAAACTTAAATACTTCTTGTTTGTTTTCATTTTTGTTTGTAATTTATTTGTTTGTAATTTATTTGTTTGTAATTTATTTGTTTGATGATGCAAATATAATAAGTTAGATTAATCTAACAAATTATATTGATGTTTTTTTTTATCTTTGTACAAAAAATATTTTATGCCAACTCAAACGAAAGAAAATTATTTAAAAGCCATTTACTTTATTAATCAAAAAAGCAAAGAAATTTCTTTAACAGAATTATCAAATAAAATGTCTGTTAGTAAGCCAACTGTTAATAATATGGTAAAAAAGATGGAGATAAAAGGCTGGTTGAGTTATGAAAAGTATAAGCCTATAAAACTAACTCCAAAGGGTAAAAAAATGGGTGCTTTAATTGTTAGAAAACATAGATTGACCGAAATGTTTTTATCTCAGGTAATGGGTTTTGGCTGGGAAGAGGTTCATGATATAGCAGAAGAAATTGAACATATAAGTTCTAATATATTTTTTGATAGAATGGATGAGATTCTTGGTTTCCCAACAATAGATCCTCACGGTTCTCCTATTCCTGACAAGAATGGAAACCTTGTCAAGGTAGATTATTTAAAGCTGTCGGAGATAAATGAAGGGCAAAAAGTGAAATTGTGTGGTTTAACTAATAGTTCTCAAGAATTATTACTATATCTAAATAAGAAAAAAATAAAATTGGGTACAGAACTAATAGTTTATCAAATAGAAGTCTTTGATAATAGTTTTGAAGTTTCTCTTAACGATCATTCAAAAGTTTTTCTTACCAATGAGGTTTGTCAATCTCTTTTAGTTGAAGAGTTGTAATACGTATTTTATAATAATTAAGGTTCTTAGGTAGTGTTTTTCGTGGTTAATAAATTATCATCAGCAAATAAATTATCGTTTTTTTTCTATTCATCTAAGTAGTAAAAATTACTTGTAGGACTAATTTTTAAAAGCGATTCGTATATTAATCTAATAACATTTTCAACATCATCTTTGTGTACCATTTCTACTGTTGTATGCATGTATCGTAAAGCTAAAGAAATTAATGCGCTTGGAACTCCGCCGTTAGAATATGCAAAAGCATCGGTATCGGTTCCTGTCGCTCTTGAAGAGGCGTTTCGTTGAATAGGAATTTTTTTCTCTTCGGCAGTATCTATAATTAAATCACGTAAAATATTATGAACAGCAGGAGCGTAAGCAATTACTGGTCCATCACCACATTTAGCTTCTCCTTGTGTTTTTTTATCAATCATTGGCGTAGTGGTATCATGAGTTACATCGGTAATTATAGCAACATCGGGTTGAATAGCGTCTGTGATCATTTGTGCTCCACGTAAACCAATTTCTTCTTGAACAGAATTAACAATATATAAGCCAAAAGGTAATTTTTGTTTGTTTTCTTTTAGTAACCTGGCAACTTCGGCAATCATAAAACCGCCCATTCTGTTGTCAATAGCTCTACAAACAAAATTATTTTTGTTAAGGATAAAAAATTCATCTGGATAGGTGATTACATTTCCAACATGAATGCCTAAAGCTTCTACTTCTTTTTTAGAGCGACAACCTGTATCAATAAAAATATTGTCTAATTTTGGTGGTTTTTCACTTGCTCCTTTTCTAGTATGAATTGCTGGCCAACCAAAAACACCTTGTACAATTCCTTTTTTTCTAGTGTGGATATTTACTCGTTTTGAAGGTGCTATTTGATGATCGCTTCCTCCATTTCTTATAACATAAATTAAACCATCATCAGTAATATAATTTACATACCATGAAATTTCATCGGCATGACCTTCGATAACTACTCTAAATTCGGCTTCTGGATTTATTATTCCAACTGCTGTACCATAAATATCAGTATAAAATTCATCTACATACGGTCTTAAATAATCCATCCATATTTTTTGACCTGATGCTTCATAGCCTGTTGGCGAAGCATTATTTAGGTATTTTTCTAAAAATTTAATAGATTTACTGGTGATTATTTTCTTTTTTGCCATGATGTTTAATTTGTAGTCACGAAAGTACTACATCAAAAATTAACTGACAAATTTGAGTTAGATATAGTTAACATTTTTATATTTTTTTTGATTACTTTTGAATCGGTAAATTATTTTTTTACAGAAAAAATCAAACAATCAATGAAAACCTATATTATACATGTAAGTGATGCTTATGAGCGTGAAAAACATATTAAAGAAGAGCTGAAAAACAGAAATTTAGATATTAAATTTGTTCTTGAAGGAGATATTAAAGATTTGTCAAATGATGTTTTAGACTCGTACTTTACAGGAAACATGAAAGAGGCTAGAGGTGCAGTGTCTTGTGCTTACAAACATATTCTTACATTACAAAAAATCATAGCACAAGAGAATGAGGTGGTTTTAGTTTTAGAAGATGATATTTATTGTTATAAGAATTTCAATAAAATGTTATTGAAAATTAAAGATGAAATTAAAGAGCGTAAATTAAATAATTTTATTGTTTCGTTAGAGGATTCTACCCTTAATTATATACCTAAATCTAAAAGAAAAAAAGGACAGTATTTGTTTGCTGAAAATAAGACTAGAACAACTGGAGGTTTATTAATTGATAAGAAAGGAGCTAAGTCTATTTTAGAGTCTATTATAAATGATAAAGTTGATAGACCTATTGATTTATATTTTAATAAATTAATTCAAAACAATATCGTAAATATGCACTGGAGTCAACCAGCAATAATGTGTCAAGGTAGTATTGATGGAAGTATAAAAACACTTATAGGAGAAAAACGTTTAGGCTTGGTTAGAACAACATCTTATAGACTACAAAAGCAATATAAGCGTTTATTATATTTTTTTAGATGATTTTAAATAATTTTGGAACGATTTTAGCGTTAAAAATTAATATGAACCATTCAGAGTTATCAAATTTGGCACAAAAAAATAATCAATAGAATGTACCATGTTCCTAATTAAATAATAAAAATGAACACATGAAACAAATACTTATACTCTTTATAGCACTTTTAACCATTTCGACTTACAGTCAAAAAAGAAAAAAAGAAATTATTTTAGATGATAAAATTCTTATAGAAGGTGACTCTATAGAGTTTTCATTAGATGAGATATTTTTACTTAAAAAATTAAAATTTGATGATAAAAAAGAGCGCAATTATTATTATTGGTATCGTAAAAAAATACATAAAGCATATCCTTATGCTGTTTTAACTGCAAATTCTTTAGAGGAAATAGATAAACAGCTAAAAAAAATAAAATCTAAAAGAAAAAGAAAAAAATACATCAAAAAAGCACAAAAACTTTTAAATGAGGAGTTTAAAGAAAAGTTAAAGAAATTAAAAAGAACAGAAGGCAAACTTTTAATTAGATTAATACATAGGCAAACTGGAACAACAGCTTTTGATTTAATTAAAAAATATCGTTCTGGCTGGAAAGCTTTTTGGTATAATTCCACTGCAAATTTGTTTAAAATGTCGTTAAAAACAGAATATCATCCAGAAAGTAGAGAGCTTGACTTTTTAGTTGAAGATATTTTACAACGCTCTTTCCAAAGAGGTACTTTACAAGAAACGAAAAGTAAATTAAATTTTGATTATCAACATTTAACAACTAAACATAAAAACTTAGATATAATTAAATTAATTGACGAGAGATAAATCACGGATTATACAGCTTTGTACTGGTGATTAAGTTTTTTTTACAATTTATAAATTATTTTAAACATAATAATCCTGGTAAAATATAGGTTTTACTATCGCTAATAATAAAATCATTTTGGCTGTTGCTTTGTTTATATAAGGCGTTGAATAAATTGATTTTACATCTATCAACGGAGCTCAAAACAACATAAAATTCTACGATGAGTTCATTTCAAATTTCACGATTATCTTTCGAATGCCGCTTAAAAATCATGTTTTCAGCACCATTAAACCTCATCGTTAAACTTACTGATCTTTGTGTTTTCTTGGTGTTATTTGTGGTTATAGTCGGTTTTATCAACACAATTTTAAACTAGAGCCTATTTCTACTGCAAAACCAAACTGTACGCCATTATTGACAATGCTCAAAAAAAACTGACTCACTATATCTAGTGATATATTTGCGTTACTTTTTTCTGCCTTAGACCAATACTAGCACACATTTTGACTTTTCGTAACGAAAAACCTTGCGGATTTAAGATTAATTTAGTTAAACACTAATTTATTTATAGTATTTTTGTTTTTAATAGACTTCTAAAGAATAAAAGCCGATGCAAATTATAAAACCTTACTTAAAGTACTTAATCGTTTTTATTACTTTTGTAGTAGTCTCACTTGCTTATTTTTATCCTGTATTAGAAGGTAAAGAGATCTTGCAAAGTGATATTGTACAATTTAGAGGTTCGGCTAAAGAAATAGCAGCTTATAGAGCTGAATTTGAGAAGGAGCCATATTGGACAAATACATCATTTGGCGGAATGCCAGCTTATAAAGTAAGTGCTTTGTATCCAAATAATTTTATTGCTAAAATAGATAACGTATTACGATTTTTACCAAGACCAGCAGATTACCTGTTTTTATATTTCTTTGGTTTTTTTGTATTGCTTTCCGTTTTTAAAATAGAGTGGAAGTTGGCAGTATTTGGCTCACTTGCCTTTGGTTTTTCTACGTATTTTATTGTTATTTTAGGCGTTGGTCATAATTCAAAAGCACATGCAATTGCTTATTTTCCATTAGTTTTAGCAGGAATTATTCTGGTGTTTAAAAAACGATATCTTTTTGGATTTACTTTAACGGCTATTGCAATGGCACTTGAAATAAATGCAGGTCATCCACAAATGACGTATTATTTAATGTTTATGGTGCTTTTTTTAGGTGTTTTTTATTTAATAGAAGCGGTAAAAGAAAAGGCCTTACCAAATTTTGCTAAAAGTATTGGGTTGTTAGTTGTTGCTGTTGTTATTGGTATTGGTGTTAATGCAACCAGTTTAATGGCTACTATGCATTACAAAAAAGACAGTACACGTAGTCAAAGTGAATTAACATTAAATGCAGATGGATCAAAAAGAGAAATAACATCGAGTTTAGATAAAGCATATATAACAGAATATAGTTATGGATTTATAGAAACATTTAACCTCTTTATTCCAAAATTTATGGGTGGAGGAAGTGTAGAAAATGTAGGTAAAAATTCTGCTACGTATAAATTTTTAAAACAAGCAGCTGGACCAGAACAAGCGAAAGGTTTTGTGAAACAATTACCTACATATTGGGGAAAACAGCCTATTGTTGCAGCACCTGCTTATATTGGATCGGTAATTATTTTCTTGTTTGTTTTGGGAATATTTTTAGTTGATAATAAGTATAAAAGATGGTTGGTAGCGGTTACTATTTTTTCTTTATTGATGAGTTATGGTAAGAACTTAGGTTTTTTAACCAATTTTTTCATTGATTATGTTCCTATGTATAATAATTTCAGAGCAGTTAGCTCTATTCAAGTAATTGCAGAATTAGCTATTCCGTTATTGGCTGTTTTAGGATTGAAAGAATTTTTTAATAAAGATGTATCATCTAATAAAAAATGGAAATCACTAAAATTAACTACATATATTGTTGGAGGATTCGCACTGTTTTTTACCATTTTCGGGCGATTTATATTCTCCTTTGAAGGACAAAATGATATGCAACTAGATAAAATGATGGCAGGTTTATCCGATGTAATTATAGCCGATAGAAAAACAATGTTTTTTCAAGATAGTTTACGTTCGCTATTACTTGTACTGGTAGTTTTAGGTGTGCTTTGGGCTTTTTATAAGAATAAATTAAATTACACTAAAAGTATTTTAATTTTAATGATTTTGGTCTTGTTTGATTTAGTAACCATCAATTTAAACTATGTAAATTCCGATAAGTTTGTTGATTCGTTAAAAGTGGAAAAACCTTTTGTTGCTTCAAAAATTGATAAACAAATTAATAAAGATACCACCCATTTTAGAGTGATTAATTTTATGGGTAATCCAATGAACGAAGCTAGAACATCATACTTTCATAATTCTATTGGAGGTTATCACGCTGCAAAACCAAGACGTTATCAAGAATTATTCGATTTTCAAATAGCTTCAAATATGAATGATGAAGTGTTAAACATGCTTAACGCTAAGTACTTTATTTTTCCAGATCAACAAGGTAATAAAACTTTTCAAAAAAATGAAGATGCCAATGGAAACGCTTGGTTTGTAAACACCATTCACTTTGCAAATAATGCCGATGAAGAGATGAGTATTTTAAGTGATTTGAATACTAAAACCGAAGCAGTTGTTCATAAAAAACAGGCTAAAAACATTAGAGTTAATTACCCAAAAGACAGTATGGCAAGCATAGATTTAATGAAAATGGAAGTAGCCAAATTTACATATAAAAGCAATACAACTAAACCTCAATTTGCCGTTTTTTCTGAAATGTATTTTGATGATTGGGATGCCTATATTAATGGAATAAAAGCACCAATTATTAGAGTGAACTATGTTTTGAGAGGTTTAGAAATACCAGAAGGGCAAAACGAAATAATATTTGAATTTCAACCAAAAGTGATAAGAAAAGGAAATAAAATTACCTTAATGTTTTACTTTTTATTAATTTTTATACCACTCGGATGGTGGTTTTATAAAAGAAAAAAGAAGAAGAATTTATAACATATTTTGACGCCATATTGGTATAGTTCAGATTGTTTGATTGTTAAAAATAAATATGCGAAAACTAAAGCTTAATACGTATCCTTCAAAGGAAGAACGAATAAATGTCATTTCTCACGCCATTGGAGTTGTGTTGAGCGTAATTGCTTTGGTGCTATTGATGGTTAAATCAATTAAATTCGGACAAACAATACATATAGTAAGTTCCGTTATTTTCGGACTAAGTCTATTGATGTTGTATATAGCCTCTACGTTATATCACAATTCAACAAGAGAAAAACTCAGAAAGCGATTAAATGTATTCGATCATGCTTCCATTTTTGTATTAATTGCAGGGACATATACTCCTTTCTTGTTAATTTCGCTTAATGGAACATTGGGTTTTAGATTTTTTATTTTTATATGGGTTGCAGCTATTGTTGGCGTGGTATTGAAATTATTTTTTTTAGGAAAGTATGCTATATTATCTACTGTAATGTATATTTTAATGGGCTGGGTTATTGTGTTTGTAATGAAACCATTAATGGCTAATGTACCTATTAACGGAATTTATTGGCTTTTTGCAGGAGGAATTTCATATACGCTTGGTGCAGTAATTTATAGTATTGATAAAATAAAAATGAATCACGCTATATTTCATATTTTTGTGCTTTTGGGTAGCATATTTCATTTTATATCAGTCTACTTTTACGTTTTACCTAGTACCTTAGATCTGTAAGTGTTTCCTGCTAACAAAGCCAAACTACACGCTATTGTTGAGAATGATCGGTTTTCGATACTCACCATAACTAATGCTATGTTTGTGTGTCTTAAATCTGCGCTACACCAACACTAGCATACATTTTGACTTCTCGCTACGAAAAACACTTGCGGATTTAAGGTAGTGGAACATTATAGCGTTATTTATTTCAAAAACGCCATTACTTCCGTATAAAAATCTATCGGGTTTTCGGCATGTAACCAATGACCAGCATCTGCAATAGTTGTAATTTTTGAATTTGGAAAATGCGCATTGATTAATGAGATATCATTATTAGCTATGTATCCAGAATTTTCGCCTTTTAAAAATAAGGTACTTCCTTCAAATATAGTGAAGCTTGGTAGTGAAACACCTACTTCTTCAACGTTTTCAGTTAAACTTTCTAGATTAAAACGATATGCAAGCTGTCCTTTTTCTTTCCAAAATACATTTTTAAGTAAAAACTGTTTAATACCTTCTTCGTCTATATATTTTGATAAAACATCTTTAACTTCACTTCTTTTTGAAATTGTTGAAAAATCTACAGCATTCAAGGCTTCTAAAATAAATTGATGATGTGGCGGATAATATCTTGGTGATATATCTGCTACAATTATATTTTTAACCATTTTAAGATGAGATGTTGCAAATAACATAACTGTTTTTCCACCCATAGAATGTCCAATTAAATTCACATTTTTTAACTCATGATGAATAATATAGTTTTCTAAATCTTCAATCATTAATTCATAAGAAAAATCATCCGTATGGAAACTTCTTCCGTGATTTCTTTGGTCTATTAAATGAACCTCAAAATTCAAAGAAAATTTATTTGCTAGGGACTTCCAATTATCGCCCATACCAAAAAAACCATGAAGAATTAATAAAGGTTCGCCCTTACCTATAATAGTTGAATGAAGTATTTTAGTCATTAGTTGTTGATTTGATATAAATTGAAAATAAAATCAATTTATAGAAGAACAAATTTAAAGAAATTACATAAAATAAACACACTATTTTGAAGAGAAAAATATGAGCGGTTTATATCTATAATTTCACTATCTTTAACCACTAGTATTTAAAATAAAAAAAAGAATGAAAAAGTACATACTTATCTTAACGATTTTATTTTTATTTAGTTGTAAAACAGATAATAAAACAAAAAAAGCACCTAGTAAAATACCATTTGCATTAGTGATCCATGGAGGCGCAGGAAGTCTAACGCCAGGGAATTTTCCTAAAGAAAGACAGCAAGAATATGCAAAGGTTTTAAAAGAAGCCTTAAATATAGGATATGATATTTTAGAAAAAGGAGGAACGTCTTTAGAGGCAGTACAAAAAACGATTATAGTTTTAGAAAATTCACCATTGTTTAATGCAGGTAAAGGTTCCGTGTTTGATAGTGAAGGAAAAAACAGAATGGATGCGTCAATAATGGACGGGAAAACCCTAAATTCTGGTGCAGTTGCAGGAATTACAAATGTAAAAAACCCAATACTTTTAGCTGCAAAGGTAATTGATAAAACAAAACACGTACTTTTATCTGGTAGAGGAGCTGAAATATTTGCAGAGCAAAATAATATAGAATTTAAAGATGATGCTTATTTTTACACTAAACGCCAAGCTGATTACTTAAAAAAAGTCCAAAAAAGAGAGCGAAAGCTTAAGTTGTCTGTCAGTAGTGTTCAGGTATCGGTGCGCAGTGGTGAGTTGTCAGTTGTTAAAAATAAGTCAATATCTTCAGGAAAATTAAAATGGAATAAATACGGAACAGTTGGTTGTGTTGCTCTTGATAAAAACGGTAATATAGCAGCAGGAACTTCTACAGGAGGTTTGACAAATAAGAAATTTGGTCGAATTGGCGATTCGCCTTTAGTTGGAGCAGGAACTTATGCCAATAATAAAACATGTGGCGTATCTTGTACAGGTGTTGGAGAATATTTTATTAGAACTTTAGCAGCACATGAAGTGTCTAGCTTGGTGCAATATAAAAAAGTATCCATAAAAGAAGCGTCAAAAGAAGTTATCCATAACCAAATAAATAATCTTGGCGGTCAAGGCGGAATGATTGTTCTTGACAAACAAGGTAATATAGCTTGGGATTTTAATACTAATGGAATGATTAGAGGTTTTAGAAAATCTACGGGAGAAGTTGAAATTTCGTTTTTCAAACAAAAAGTGAAAGGCGAATAGTAGAAAATTTAAAAATGAAAAACCTAAAATCAAAAAATTAAAAAGAAAATTGTATTTTTGACAAATCCTAAAAAGCAATGCAATTTAAGTATCCTGAAATTCTTTATGCCTTACTGTTACTGCTAATACCTATATTTATTCACCTTTTTCAATTAAGACGTTTTGAAAAAATTGCTTTTACAAATGTAGCGTTTCTTAAAAAAGTAGTACTGCAAACACGTAAAAGCTCTAAATTAAAAAAGTTTTTAATATTATTATCTAGGTTAGGTCTATTTACTGCTTTGATAATTGCTTTTGCACAACCTTTTTTTAGTAATTCAAAACAAGGCTTAAAGCCAAGAACAATTTTATATTTAGATAATTCATTAAGCATGCAAGCCAAAAATGGTACTGATGAATTGTTTAAAAGCGCAATACAAGATGTTATTTCTAATTATAAATCAGATGCTAATTTAACAATATTAACCAATAATGATGTGTTTTCTGATTTGAATGATAAAGAATTAAAAAATCAATTATTATCATTAGATTATTCACCTTTTTCAAAAGAAATAAATACGGTTTTATTACAAGCAAATAGAATTTTCAAAGCAGATAAAGAATATAAAAACAACATGGTTTTAGTGTCTGATTTTCAATCGGATATTGTAAAAGAAAAAATGCCTTTAGACAATGATATTCAATATTCATTTGTGCAATTATTGCCTCAAGAAAAACAAAATTTAAGTATTGATAGTGTTTATATAGCCAAGCAAGACGGCTTAAATATCAGTTTAAATGTAGAACTGTCAAGTTATAATGTTGCTGCTGATAACCTGTCAGTTTCCTTATTTAAGAATGATATTCTTGTTGGTAAAACTTCTGTTTCTTTGAATATAAATACATCAAAGACAGCAAATTTCAAACTGCCGTTTACCGATAGTTTTAATGGTAAAATTGTAATTGAAGATAATTTTATTGCTTTTGATAATGAGTTATATTTTTCTTTAAATAAACTCGAAAAAATCAATGTTTTAGCTATTGGTGAAACAAACAAATTCTTAACTAAAATTTACACAAAACCAGAGTTTAATTTAATCAGTAAAAAACTAAATCAACTTGATTATGATGTTGTTGGTAATCAGCATTTAATTATTTTAAATGAGTTATCAATAATTCCGATAACACTTCAAAAACCATTGCGTAAATTTGTAGTTAATGGTGGAAGTTTGGTTGTAATTCCATCTGTTAAAGCAAATATAAACAGTTATAATCAGTTGTTTTCTACGCTAAGAATAGGAAGTATTAACAAAAAAGTAGCGACTGAACTTCAAGTAAATAATATTAATTTTTCGCATCCAATTTTAGATAATGTTTTTGAAAAGAAAATTAAAAATTTCCAATATCCAACTGTAAAAAGTTTTTACGAATCGCTGTTTAAAAACCAAAAATTTATTTTAAAATTAAATAATCAAAAAGGTTTTATTTCTGAAATAAAAGTTAATAATGGTAAGATTTTTTGGATAGCATCATCTATTAATCAAAGCAATTCAAATTTTAAAAGTTCCCCTTTAATTGTGCCAGTATTTTATAATTTTGGGAAACAAAGCCATAAGTTAACTGAGCTTTACTATACTATAGGTAAAGAGAATACCGTAAATGTCAATACAAGTGTAACGGCAGATCAAGTGCTGTCGATATCGCAGTTGAATAGTAATAAAAAATCACTTAGCTTTATTCCTTTACAACAAGTATTACAGCAGAAAGTAGTTTTAACGCTGGTTGATAATCCAAAAAAAGAAGGGTTTTATAAAATCACAAAAAAGAATAAAAGTTTAAAAAATATAGCATTCAATTATGATAGAGTAGAAGGAAAGGTTCAGTATAGTGATTTGAAAGCAAGTTTAAAACAGTATGATAATGTTGTATATTCAAATAATATTATGGAAACTTTTGGAAATATTGATGCTCAATTTAAAGTAGATCAATATTGGAAATGGTTAATTGCTTTAGCCTTACTTTTTTTAATTATAGAAATGTTATTAGTAAAATTTTTAAAAAACTAAATACCTTTATTAATAGATTAATAATACGATATGATGATACTATTAAAATCGACTAAAATAATAGATAAAAATAGCTTGTTCCATTTGGAAATTAAAGATATTTTAATTGAAAAAGGAATAATTATTAAGATTGCTAATAATATAAAGACTGATGATAAAACAAAAATAATTAGCCTTGAAAATTTACACATTTCAAATGGTTGGTTTGATACTTCGGTCTCTTTTGGTGAGCCAGGTTTTGAAGAACGAGAAACTATTGAAAACGGTTTAAATGTAGCTCTTAAGAGTGGTTTTACAGCAGTAGCTGTGAATCCAAATACAAACCCTGTAATTGATAATAAAGCAGCAGTTTCTTTTTTGATTTCAAAATCTCAAAATAGTATTTGTGAGTTGTACCCAATAGGTAATTTAACCAAAGAAGCTAAAAATGAAAATTTAGCAGAGTTGTATGATATGCAAACTATAGGAGCAATTGCTTTTGGAGATTATAAAAAAGCCATTAGTAATGCTAATTTGTTAAAAATAGCTTTGCAGTATGCGCAGAGTTTTGATGCTTTGGTGCTAAGTTTTCCACAAGATAATTCCGTTGCAGATGGTTTTGTTAACGAAGGTGTTAATAGTGCAAAATTAGGTTTACGTGGTATTCCTAATTTGGCCGAAGAATTACAAATAGCAAGAGATTTATATATATTAGAATACACAGAAGGAAAACTTCATATTCCATCTATTTCTACTGAAAAATCAGTAAAGTTAATAGCTCAAGCAAAGAAAAAAGGCTTAGATGTAACATGTAGTGTTGCGGCACATAATTTATTTTTGAACGATGATGAAATATTAAATTTTAATTCAAATTGTAAAGTATTACCACCTTTGCGAACAAGAAAAGATCAAAAAGCTTTAATAAAAGCTGTGGAAAATGGAACTGTTGATATAATTACTTCCGATCATAACCCCATAGATATTGAACATAAAAAAGTGGAATTCGAAAATGCTAAAAACGGAACAATTGGTTTAGAAAGTTTGTTTGGCGCAGTAAACTCTGTTATTAGTTTGGAAAGTTTAATTGAAACACTAACTACTAAACCGAGAAGACGATTCGGAATTGAAATTCCTAATATAAAAGTTGGTGAAAAGGCGAATATCACTTTGTTTAATCCAGAAATGGAATATACTTTTTCAATTGATGATATTTTGTCAACATCAAAAAATGCAGCTTTCATCGGTAAAAAATTAAAAGGAAAAGTTTATGGCGTGTATTCAAATAAAAAATTGATATTATGTTAGAATATATTGTAAGAAAATCAACAATAGAAAACCCGCCAGTGCTTATTTTATTGCATGGTTACGGAAGTCATGAAAAAGATTTGTTTTCATTTGCTTCGGAGCTACCAAAAGAGCTGTTAATTATAAGTGCAAGAGCGCCTTTATCACTTGGTTATGGTTCTTACGCATGGTATTCAATTAATTTTGACGCAACAACTCAAGCTAAATTTTCTAATTTAGATGAAGCAAGAGATTCGTTAATAGAAATAGAAAAATTCACAGATTATATTATTGATGAATATAAAGTAAATAAAGAAAAATTATTTATCTTAGGGTTTAGCCAAGGTGCAATTTTGAGTTACGCTTTAGCGATGAGAAATCCTTTAAAGATAAATAAAGTAATTGCTTTAAGCGGTTATATAAATACAGATTTGATACCTAAAGATTTAACAGAAGGGGTTTGTGAAAAATTAAACTTCTTCATCTCTCACGGAACTGTAGATCAGGTTTTACCTATTGAGTTGATAAGAGAGTCGTTACCAATATTAGATAGCTTAAAAATAAAATACCAATTTGAGCAATATCCTATTGGGCATGGAGTAAACCCTCAAAACTTTCATGATTTCAAAAATTGGATAATCACAAATTTAACGAAATCACATATAAAAATAGGAGATTAAATAAGGTTATTTAACTAATAAATTCTAAATTTTTTTGACAGAAAAAACCTGTATTGAAAATAGGCTTTAGCAACGTTACTTTATGATTAGTGGCGTTTTAAAGAACCAAAACTTTCAGTTTAATGCAGAACTTTATTAAAAGAACTGAACTTCAAATTTAGCACTATGTAGCCATTAACTATAAAGATTGTTAGCAAGCGTTACTTTTTATTCGGTTTGTTTTCTATATATATACTTTATCATTCAGCTTTTTCAGAGCCTTCATAAAGTCTGTTTCATTCAGTATTGTTAATTGATAATTACTGATTTCTTTTAATTTCAAATAGCGTTCTTCTTTTTCTTTTCCGTCTTTTATTAATTCAGCATTCATACTTTCCAAATTTGACAAAACGGCTAATTCATTAATACTTGCAATATCTCTGATATTCATTCCTTTTTTGGTATGTTTTGGGTTGGCATCTCTCCAATCTTTTGCAGTGCAACCAAAAAGTGTAATATTTAAGGTTCTACCCTTATTTGTGTGAATAAAGATCTAATCCACCATGAAAAAAAAGTATTGCACTTCTAAAATTCTTAAAAGTTCTATAACCTCTACCTACTGTTTTTATTTCTTGTATTTTACCATTTA
>CAYOFS010000006.1:0-34831 GCA_964403095.1 uncultured Flavobacteriaceae bacterium
CCTGTTGTTACATCTGGATCGTTTGATATGCGATTAAATTCTGTTTCAAATTCAGGAGTTCCAGGCTTCAACATTGTTTTATCCGCTTCAATTCTAGCAATAGTATGAGCTTGATTATTATCAGCACCTCCTAAAGAAGCTAAAGCGTAATTACCAGCATAAGTACCAAACCATTTGCTAGCATTTACTTTAGATAAATTAATTCCTGCAAAATTCATATCATACGAATTACCAGCATCTTCAGCTGTAATATAACCTCTTAAAAAGAAATCATCATTACGTACTTCTAATTTATTTTGAATGATCATAAAATCTCTTAATTGATATCTATTAGTTCCTTGATAGATAGTATTACCTATTCCAGTACGCGAATTAAAAATAACTTCTAAGTCGCTTCCCGTAGGTCTCCAGTTCAATGAAGCGTCAAACTTCATACTTTTTGCTAAATGATCGGTTAAATCAGTTTCTTTATACCCAGTAAGCGCAACATCATGCTCTGGCACCAAACTACTTGCTCCTGCAGGTAATTCACCAATACTTTCAAGATAAAGAGCAACATTGTGAATGTTACCAAAAGGTGTTTTTTTAGTGGTTATCTCATCACCATAAATATTTAAAGCATCATGAGTTAAGGATGATCCTTGTTCATGAATTACGTTTGCGTAACCTGCTCCAACATTCTGATAATTATTTGTATCTTCTCCAACCCAATCCGTTCCTTGTAAATAAGAAAAAGATGCTTTTGCTGCAAATTTATCAGAGAAAGCATGTGCTACTCTAACACCAAGGTCGTGGTAAGGGTTAGTTCCTAAAGCTTCAGAAGAAGTAACTCCTTTTTTAGCATAAAAACTAATTCCTTGATGATCAAAAGGACTTTTACTAGTCATAAATAATATACCATTAAAAGCATTTGCTCCATATAGCGCAGAAGATGCTCCTGGCAATAATTCTACTGAATTTACATCTAATTCGTTTATACCAACTAAATTCCCCATCACAAAATTAAGTGCTGGAGATGCGTTATCCATACCGTCAACTAATTGTACAAAACGAGTGTTTGCATAGGTTGCAAAACCACGAGTATTAACAGAATTAAATGTTAAACTACTTGTATTTACATCTACACCTTTTAAGTTTTCTAGACTCGCATAGAAGCTAGGAGAGGCAGATGCTTTAATAGCTCTTGCATCCATTCTCTCAACAGTAACGGGTGATTCTCTAACGCTTTCAGGAGTTCTAGATGCAGATACAATGACCTCATCTAAATTAGAAGCATTTTCAGTTAAAGAAACATCAATTGCTTCATTACTTTTGGCTACTGAAATTGTTTTCTTAGCGTAACCCAATGTTGTAATAATAAGATTAAAAGGAAGTTCTTGATTTACTTTTAAGGAATAATTCCCATCAAAATCTGTTGTTGTTCCTAAAGATTTCCCTTCCACTTTGATGTTCACTCCAGGAAGTGGGTCGCCTGATTTTGCATCTGTTACATTTCCTTTTACTGTTGTTTGCGAGAATGCAAGCAACCCTATAAATGAAAATAAAACTACCATGATTGTTTTTCTCATAATTTAAAAATTTGATTAATAATATTTGATTAATTGTTTGTTTACTATGCCGCAAATTACAAAAAAATATTAATCAGTTAATGCGAAGTTTAGATTACTCGTGTAAATAAATATAATTTATAACGATTTGAATTAATTAACAAACAGCACTAAAAAAATATAATTAGTTTATATTTAACCTGTTACGATTCGGTTTCAGTTCAAAAAAATACTATTTAAAATAAAAGCATAGGTGGTTGTGTATTTTAATAATAAAGCATTTTGTAGCTTTTTAAAAATCAAGCGATTATTAATTTATCTCTATAAGTGAAAAAATACCAAAACTAGACTTGCTAAATAAAGAAAAAGTCGTACTTTTGCAAACTCTTTAGAGTAAAGAGGAATGTTTAATAAAAAATAAAACGAGTGAACACATTAAGTTACAAAACAGTTTCGGCTAACAAATCTACTGTAAATAAGGAGTGGGTTTTAGTTGATGCTGAAGGACAATCGTTAGGGAGATTGGCTTCTAGAGTTGCAAAACTAATTAGAGGTAAACATAAGCCTAACTTTACACCTCACGTTGATTGTGGTGACAATGTTATTGTTATCAATGCTGAGAAGATTAAATTAACTGGTAAGAAATGGACGGATAAAACTTATATCCGTCACACAGGTTATCCAGGAGGACAAAGAAGCTTAACCGCTACAGAATTATTTGGAAAAGATCCAAGTAGATTGGTTGAAAAAGCTGTAAAAGGAATGTTACCAAAGAATAAATTAGGTAGAGCACTTTTTAAAAACCTTTATGTTTTCACAGGTAGTGAACATGATAAAACTGCGCAAAAACCTACAATTATTAACCTTAACGAATTAAAATAATATGGAAATTATTCATAAAATTGGTAGAAGAAAAACAGCTGTAGCTCGTATGTATATGAGTGAAGGTACTGGTAAAGTTACTGTAAACGGAAAAGAAATGGCCGCTTATTTTACTACTGAAACATTACAATACAAGGTTACACAACCATTTTTATTAACTGATAATGTTGATAAATTTGACGTAACTGTAAATGTATTTGGAGGTGGAATTACTGGTCAAGCTGAAGCTATTAGGTTAGCTATTTCTAGAGCATTAGTTTCTTTAGACGAAGAAAATAAACCGCTTTTAAAAGTAGAAGGTTTAATGACTAGAGATCCTAGAATGGTTGAACGTAAAAAATTCGGTCAAAAGAAGGCAAGAAAAAAATTCCAATTCTCAAAACGTTAGAAATGGTTATTGGTCTTTGGTCGTTAGACTATGGACTTTTGAAAAATTAATTATTAAAAAGTTATTGTTTGTTTAGCATCCAAATAGTTAAGACTCTAAAATAAGGCTACTTAATTATTGCTAAATCTTACGGAACGTAAACGAAACAAAATGAAAAATATTGAAGTAAAAGATTTGTTAGCATCCGGAGTTCACTTTGGACACTTAACAAGAAAATGGAACCCAAATATGGCTCCATACATTTATACTGAACGCAGTGGTGTACATATTATAGATTTATATAAAACCGTTGCTAAAATTGAAGAAGCTCAAAAAGCACTTCAAAAAATTGCTGCCTCAGGAAGAAAAATTCTTTATGTTGCTACAAAAAAGCAAGCAAAAGAAATAGTATCTGAAAATGCAAAATCTGTTAATATGCCATATATTACAGAAAGATGGCCTGGAGGAATGTTAACAAACTTTGTTACTATCCGTAAAGCTGTTAAAAAAATGGGGCAAATTGATAGAATGAAATTAGATGGTTCTTTTGATGCTTTATCAAAAAGAGAAAAATTACAAATTAACCGTCAACGTGAAAAACTAGAAAAGAATTTAGGTTCTATTACAGACATGACGCGATTACCAGGTGCGCTAATCGTAATCGATATTAAACGTGAATATATTGCTATTGCAGAAGCTCGTAAATTAAACATTCCTATCTTTGCAATGGTAGATACTAATTCTGACCCTAGACAAGTTGATTTTGTAATACCATCTAACGATGATGCCTCAAAATCTATTTCAAATGTTTTAGAATTCTTAACCGAATCTATTCAAGAAGGTCTTGCTGAAAGAAAAGCAGGAAAAGATAAAGAAACTGCTGAAAAAAAATAATTTAAACACTTTTAAAAATTTAATAAAATGGCAAAAATAACTGCTGCAGACGTAAAAAAATTAAGAGAAACTACAGGTGCTGGAATGATGGATTGTAAAAATGCATTAGTTGAAGCAGATGGTAATTTTGAAGAGGCAATTGCTGTTCTTAGAAAAAAAGGACAAAAAATAGCTGCAAAAAGAGCCGATAGAGATTCAAGTGAAGGTGTTGCTGTTGCTAAAATAAATAGTGATCAAACTGTTGGTGTTGCAATTGTTTTAGCTTGTGAGACTGATTTTGTTGGTAAAAATGATGATTTTGTTGCATTAGCAAACAAGTTTGCTGATATTGCAATAAATCACGATTCAAGAGAAGCGTTTTTAGCTGCTGATTTTGATGGAATGACAGTTGCCGATAAATTAATTGAGCAAACTGGTGTTATTGGAGAAAAATTAGAAATTCCTTCTTTTGAAAAGGTAACTGCTAATTTTGTTGGGTCTTATATTCACGTTAATAAAATTGCTGCAATTGTAGGTTTATCTGCAAAAGTAGATAATGCAGAAACGTTAACTAAAGATTTAGCTATGCAAATTGCTTCAATGGGTGCAACTACTTTATCTTATAAAGATTTTGATGACGCATTTATTGTATCAGAAACGGAAGCTAGAATTGCTGAAATAGAAAAAGAAAACGAAGAACGTTCAAGAATGGGTAAACATTTAATCAACGTTCCTCAATTTATTTCTATGGCGCAATTAACACCTGAAGTGTTAGCTAAAGCTGAAGAAGATGCTAAAGCACAATTAAAAGCAGAAGGTAAACCAGAACAAATTTGGGATAAAATAGTGCCTGGTAAAGTTGAAAGATTTATATCTGACAATACTACTTTAGATCAAGAACAATGCTTATTAGATCAAAACTTCATTAAAGATGAAAAGAAATCTGTTGCAGATTACGTAAAGTCTTATGGCGATGTTGAAGTATCTAGCTTTAAACGTGTATCTTTAGGATAAATTTTAAAATTTATTTCTATTTTATAGAAATATTATTTATAAAAGCCTCATCTATTTATTTAGATGAGGATTTTTTTTTAAAATTAGAGTGTGCCTTTAATACATACTTAGATTTGTAGGCATTACATGATGTATTTTAGATATTACCTGCCAAAATAACACGTATTATAATTGGCACAATTATCGCATTATAAATTTTAAAATACACTATGAAAACTATATTAAAGCTAATTCTTACTACTGTTGCTGTTTTTGCAATATCTAATTTACTGCCAGGAGTTAGCGTTGCAAATCTAAATGCAGCTTTAACTGTGGCAATTGTTTTAGGGGTATTAAAAATATTTATCAGGCCAATAATTATTTTTTTAACATTACCCATAACTTTTGTAACTCTTGGGTTATTCTTATTCGTAATCAATACCATACTCATATTAATAACTGATTATTTTGTTGACGGATTACAAGTTAGCGGGTTTTGGATTGCTTTAATTTTTAGCCTGTTATTATCTGGATCACAAGCTATTTTATATTCATTTCTTAAAAACGATAATAATAAATAGTTAAATATTAATCAAAACTTTTATAGCTATCATCTCTAATATTGATTGCATCACCTAAATATTTTGGCTTTTTATGAATTAATAATTCTAAAAAAGCTTTTACATTAGCAAGGTTTTCTCTAATCATCATTTTTTTAGCAATACCATAAGTGTGTTTGTCAGCTATAAAACCTTGCACATTCAAATTCATGTTTTTAGCAATGTAGACTGCTCTTTTAACATGGAAATTTTGAGTAATTATAATTAAACTATCTACCTTAAAAACTTCTTTAGCTCTATAAATACTGCTATATGTGTCAAAACCTGCATGATCTAAAAAGATATCACGTTCTAAAACGCCTTTTTTAAGTAAGTACTTCTTCATATAATTAACTTCATCGTATTTTTCACGACCATGATCGCCGCTCAGTAAAAAACGATTTATTTTTTTTGCATTATATAAGTCCAAAGCACTATCAACCCTATCTTTTAAAATTCCTGAAAGATTTCCGTTTTGATATACTTTAGCTCCTAAAACAAGACCTGTATATGCTTTTTTGATGTTATTTTTATCCGAAAAAATAACATTTTTGGTTGATCTTATAATATAAATATTTAAGCCTATTGTAAATAGTAAACTAACTATTCCCAATAAAAAACAGAAACGGATATATTTTTTAAATTTTGATTTCAAATTTACAGAATTAAAATTGCATGCTCAGTTTCAAGTTAACCAATCTGCCTGTTAAGTAATTTGGTATTGCATACGAACGCTTATATGACACATCTCTTACCCAAGTATTTGTAATAGAGTTTTGAACATCAAACATATTAAATAATTCAAAACCAAAACTTAATTTTTTAAATGGTTTTAGCCATTTTTTAGAGGAAGGTTTATTTTTATCAATAAATACATAATTCACTCCAATATCTGATCTAAAGTAATCTTTTAATCTGCTTTGATATATATAAGGATCAGCATATGAAGGAGAGCCACCTGGAACACCAGTATTATAAACCATATTAAGATACATTCTAAATTTCTTATTTATTGGTAAATAATCTTGAAATAATATTGCAAATTTCAAACGTTGATCGGTTGGTCTATAAATATACCCTTTATCAGCAATGTTTTCTTTTGTTTGTAAATAGCCAAAAGTAAAATACGATTCGGTGCCAGGAACAAACTCACCACTAATACGTGCGTCCAAACCTGTAGCGTACGCAATAGCATTGTTATTTGCGGCATACCTAATCTGTACATTATCAATTGTAAAGGGGTTTACATCGGTAAGTTTTTTATAGTATGCTTCGGTTACTAGTTTAAATGGTCTTTCCCAAATTTTGAAATTATAATCATTACCTACAACAAAATGAATGGATTGTTGTGCTTTTACATCTGTATTGACAGCTCCATTTTTATCTCTCAATTCTTTATAAAAAGGAGGTTGATGATAATAACCACCAGAAATTCTAAAAAGCATGTCTTTTTGCCAATCAGGTTTAAAAGCAAATTGTGCTCTCGGACTAAAAACAGTCCTCACATCAATATTATCTGTACCTGTTGTTCCTGTTACACTCCAAGTTTGACTTCTTACACCTGCATTTAACCAGATTTGTGTGTCGTTAATATACATTTCTTTACTCCATTGTGCAAAACCAGATAACCTATTAATTTTAATATGATTTGTCGCTCTTACATTAGTAAAAGGTACTATTGGACCAGTATAAGGGTTGTATGGTTGGTCATTATTGTTATTTATCAAGTCTAACGGTCTAATTGAAAAACCCGCAGAGTCAACCACTTCCCATTCTACAATTCGATCCATTATATCTTCATGTTGGAATTTAACACCAACTAAAAAGGTATTTTTTAAATCATCTTTATATTGCGCTTTTACAGAAATATTTTTAATTAAAGCATCTAAATCATTTCTAGCATGGTCTAATTGAGAACCAATAGACTGTGCAAATTCTACATTTCCAAAATTATCCGAACCAAAATCAGCATTTACATCACCAATACTATAAAAAGCATGTATATCATAATGCTCTTCTTCTTGTGTATTATATATCGATGTTGTTAAATCAAATTTAAGTTTATCATTAACTTTGTAATCAAATTTTAAAGCGCCAAATGAGGTTAAATAAGTATCTTCTTCTTTTCCTTGATAATTAACAACTAAAGCCTTTACTTTTGGAAAGTTAAAATTTGTAACTCTTGAAAAAGGAGTGAAATCATATCTATTTAATGAAAAATTCCCTAAAAAATCAATATTTAATTTAGTAGAAATTTTATACGATAAGTATGTTTGAACATCGGTGAAACTTGGTTTGTAATTACTTTCAACATCCTTAGCGTCAACTATAAGGCTATTATTTCTATAACGAACACCTAAAATAGCTGATAATTTTTTATCTTTTAACATATTACCTTCTACGGTTGCACTTGCTCCTAAAAGATTTGCATCTATTTTAACGCCAAACCCTTTTGGTTTTCTATACGTAATATCAAGTACGGAAGATAATTTATCGCCATACTTAGCTTGAAAACCACCAGAAGAAAATTCTATTTTTTTAGTTAAATTACTATTTACAAAACTTAAGCCTTCTTGCTGGCCTGAACGAACAAGAAATGGTCTATATACTTCAATTCCGTTAACGTAAACTAAATTTTCATCATAATTTCCGCCACGAACATTGTAGGTTGAACTTTCTCCACCACCACTATTGTTTACACCTGTTCCAATTGTTTTTAATAAGTCTGAAATACCATCGTTAATGGTTGGGATGTTTTCTGTTTCTTTCTTATCTAAAGTTTCGGTTCCTTCGGCACGTTTTTTTTCTTCAACCTTCTTTTTTCCATCAATAAAAATATCGGATATGTTTTCGGTTTTAATCGCTAATTTTGGCGAATACCTTGATGTTCCATTTTTTCTAACATGTAGCCTTTTAGACAATATATTATATGAAACATGACTAAATATCAATGTTATTTTTTTACTTTTAGGAACAATAACTTCTAAAAAATATGCTCCGTATTTGTTTGTAGTTGTTCCTTTATTTCCTGCTTTTACACTAACGTTTTCAATTGGCTTGTTATTTTGGTCTTTAATAACGCCTTTAATAATTGATGTTTGAGCATAAATTGTGGTAGTAATAAATAAAAAAAAGACTAAGGATAAGGATATTGTTTTCAAAAAAAAGATTTTAAATTAACAACATTTTTTAAATTATAAATGTTGAATTATATTTGTTGTGTTAAATTCTTGAATTTTCAAGTTGTTTATTTCTTTCTATAAAACGTTGCAATATACGTATTAGTATTATTAACATAATCGGATACTACAATTTTTAATTGATGTTTTGTTGTTTTTTGCAAGCTACTATATTTTGAATCATTAAAATCATATGTCAAGGTTCTATTTTTAGGTTCATACTCCATTAATATCCATTTGCCATCAATGGTAGCTCTATAGCTTTTAATACCTGTAAGATCGTCTTTAATACGAACTTTTAAAAATCTAAAATTAGTCATCCATTGTCCGTTTTTAAAATTCTTAGGCTTTATACTTGGTTTTTTATTATCTGATGCTAATTTGTATTTTCCTAAAGTTTTCGTTTTTGTATACAACTTATTTTCTTTTCGCTTAGTATTTGAATAGGAAGAAACATAGCCTTTTGAATTAACTCGACCTATAAATAATTTTTTTTGTTCTTCTTTTGTGTATTCAGTAACATCAAAAGATAAGGTAAACGATTTATGTAACGGAATTGATTTATTATGAACAGTAGCAATGCCGTTATTATAGCTAAAATTAAAATCGACATCTTTATAAAAAGTATATTTTGGTATTGCAAGTGTTACATTTCCTTTGGTGATTTTATTAAATTCATCACGTTTAAAATGATAAGGAAGTTTTTTTAGGCTTTCTATAGAAATAGTTTCTTGTTCTTTTCCATGCACAGGAATTGTGAGTGTAGTTTTATTTCCTTTAATATCACTCGCAACAATTTCTACGGTGTAATTTAAGCCATCTTGAATATAAACAGTACCATTATTTATGACATGATTATATATGTCTAACTTATTATTTGTCACAATAAAACATTGTTGAATACGCTCTCTTTTTTTTAATTTATGTTCATAATCAATTAGTAGGTTGACATATTTTCCTTCAGCAAAAGAAAAGGTTTCTAGTTTGTGCTGATATACTCTTTCTTTATTTACAAACATTTCTAATTTATATATTCCATTTTTATTCATGGCAGCATTTAATCTGTCAAAAACTTTAACCCCAAAACCAATAGCACCTGATGCTGAAATTTTATCAGCAATTAAATCACCATTACTTTGTAATGTTATATTAAGTTTTTGCTTGAAATTTGCTTGGTTTATTTGTGCAAAATCGTCTAATGGATATACATACGCCGTTTGAATATTTGGTTTTTTAGTATCAGTTACTTCAATACCAAACAATAATGGATTAATAATTTTCGATGTTTTACTATCTCTAATTTCAAAATGTAAATGAGGCGCTGTTGATCCACCAGTATTACCACTAATTGCAATAAGTTTTCCCTTTTTAACTGTTAATTGATTTTTTTGAGGGAACATTTGAATAGTATATGACTCTTTTTTATACTGGTTTTTCTTTATATAAGCTTCAATCTCTGGCGAAAATTTTTGTAAATGTGCATAAACTGTCGTATAGCCATTTGGGTGCACAACATAAAGTGCTTTACCATAACCCCAATGCTGTATTTTAATTCTAGAAACATATCCATCGGCTGCAGCTAAAATATTAAAACCTTCTCTTTTTTGTGTTTTAATATCAATCCCTGCATGAAAATGATTGGATCTAAGCTCTCCAAAAGTAGCCGCAAGAACTAAAGGAATATCAACTGGATTTTGAAAATAATCTTGAGGATATTGTTTTTGAGAATAGCTTTTAAAGCTAAAAACGATTAAAAGCAATAAAAATATTTTAGTTATACTATTTTTCATTTATTACATTTTTTATAAAGGATAAAATTACAAAAACTAAGCCACAAAATTAAAACTTAAATAATAACTTTAAATATACTTGTTTTTTACGTTTTCTTCTGCTAATTTTGTAAAATAGTTTATACTTTTTTAAAATAATGGAAAATGTTGTAAAAATGGTTGATTTATTGGAGGATAAGTTGACACGTTTAATTTTAAATCAAGAGCAGTTGAAGGAGGAAATCAGACAGTTAAAACAGTCTGAAGAATTGCTATTAAGTAAAGTTTCACAACAAGTTTCGCATGTTAGAGATTTGGAAGATAAATACCAATCTTTAAAGGTTGCGAATGCAATTGTAGGCAACAAAGAAGATAAGCACCTAACTAAAATTAAAATAAACACTTTGATTCGTGAAATAGATAAGTGCATTGTCCAATTAAGCGATTAATAATATGAGTGAAAAATTAAAAATACGCGTTACAATAGGCGACCGAGTTTACCCACTAACTATTAACTTAGAAGAGGAAGAAGGTGTTCGAAAAGCAGTTAAACGCATAAATGATTTATCTAGTAGGTTTGAAGATAGCTATGCTGTGCAAGACAAACAAGATGTGTTAGCTATGTGTGCATTGCAATTTGCTTCGCAAGTAGAGGTTAAAAATGTTGCCGATGAGTTAGGAATGAAAAATGTTGAAGATAAATTAAAAGAAATAAATAGTATTTTAGATTCGCATTTGGAGTAAGTTCTTTATAAAAAATACTTAATTCTTTTTTAGAGTTAAGATATGCCTACATTAGTTATTAGTTTAATAAACTCAACACTATTCAATTAGAAAGGATGAGTCTAAGTTGTTAAATCGTGCCATTTTAGATGGATTTTTGATCAGCTTGTTAGTCCTAAACCTGTCTTTCAGGAGTTTATAATAACCTTGCTAATGTAGGTTTTTTTTGTTTACTACTTTTAAAAGTAGTGGAAATTAGTTAAATAATAATCAAATTAAAGTTCTGTTTTAAAACAAGAACCAACTAAATATAAAAATAATGGATGGAATAATCATACCAATAATTGGTAGTATAGTAGGTGTAATTCTAGGTTTTGTAATTGCAAAATTTCTAGAAAAAAACAAATCCTCTCAAATAATTAACCGGGCAAAAAAAGAAGCAACAAATATTTTAAAAGAATCTAAAACAAACGCAAATGTAATTTTAAAGGAAGCTAAAATTGAAGCAGACGGATTAAAACAGGATAAAATATTACAAGCTAAAGAAAAATTTATTGAGTTGAAATCGGAACATGAAAAACACATTCAACGTAGAGAAAGTAAGGTTTTAGACGCAGAAAAAAGAATTAGAGAAAAAGAATCTAGAGTTTCTCAACAATTAGATAAAAATAAAAAATTAAACATATCTTTAGAAGAGAAAGAAGCTGATTTTGATTATAAATTATCTTTTGTAGATAAGAAAAAAACTGAGACGGAAAAACTACATAAGCAGCAAGTTAAACAATTAGAGGTGTTATCTGGACTGTCGGCTGAAGATGCTAAGGCCGAATTAGTAAAATCACTTAAAGATGAAGCTAAGACAGATGCAATGTCCTTTATTCAAGATTCTGTTGAAGAAGCTAAATTAACAGCACAACAAGAAGCAAGACGAATTGTTTTATCTACAATACAAAGAGTTGGAGTAGAGCAAACAGTTGAGAATTGTGTGTCAGTTTTCAACTTAGAATCTGATGATGTTAAAGGTAGAATTATTGGTAGAGAAGGAAGAAATATTAGAGCTTTAGAAGCAGCAACAGGAGTTGAAATTATTGTTGATGATACACCAGAAGCTATTATTTTATCTTGTTTTGATCCTGTAAGAAGAGAAGTTGCTCGTTTATCACTACATAAATTAGTTAGTGATGGTAGGATTCACCCTGCAAGAATTGAAGAGGTTGTTGCTAAGACTAGAAAATCTATTGATCAAGAAATGATTGATGTTGGTAAGCGTACCGTAATTGATTTGGGTATTCATGGTTTACACCCTGAATTAATTAAAGTTATTGGTAGAATGAAATATCGTTCTTCTTATGGGCAAAATTTATTACAACATTCACGTGAAGTTGCTAATTTGTGTGCTATTATGGCTGCCGAATTAGGTTTAAATCCTAAAGTAGCTAAACGTGCTGGTTTATTACACGATATAGGAAAAGTACCTGAAACAGAAAGTGAATTACCACATGCTTTATTAGGTATGGAATGGGCAAAAAAATATGGTGAAAAACCCGATGTTTGTAATGCTATTGGGGCGCATCATGATGAAATTGAAATGACCTCTTTAATATCACCAATTATTCAAGTGTGTGATGCTATTTCTGGAGCTAGACCTGGCGCTAGACGACAGGTGTTAGATTCGTATATTCAACGTTTAAAAGATTTGGAAGATATTGCCTTTGGATTTACAGGAGTTCAGAAAGCTTATGCAATTCAAGCTGGTAGAGAATTACGTGTTATTGTTGAAAGTAAAAAAGTAGATGATATAAAAGCAAGTGAATTATCATTTAATATATCACAAAAAATTCAAAATGATATGACATATCCAGGGCAAGTTAAAGTAACTGTGATACGTGAAACTAGAGCTGTAAATATAGCTAGGTAGTTTGTGCATTTTGTGTAAGCTGAAAAACACATTACATTATTATTGAATTGGTATAAACTATAATCTAGTGAATTTATTAGTGAGAAATTCTAGCAAGGTAATCGTAGTGATTACCTTCTAAAATTAGTTCGCATTTCATTTCACAAAATTCTGCAGCACGTTGTAAGTTGTTGAAATCAATATATAGCCAGTCAAAAGGCTCTCCTTTTTGATTTTTATATTCCATAGTAAATATGGTTTGACCAAAATACTCTTGATTAGCATCTATTTGGTAATCGCCATCTTCATCTTCAAACATGTAAATTACATTTGTAGAGTCTAATAATATTTGACCGTTAGGAGTTAAAAGTGTTTTTAAATGATTTAAAAAAAGAGTAAGATTATTAAGTTTACCACACATTCCAGCACCATTCATCAGTAAAAGAATAGTGTCAAATTGCTTGTTTTTTAATTGCCATATATCTTGAAGTTGAGTATTGAAAACACCTCTTAGTTTACAAGTTTTAATTGCGCCTTGAGAAATGTCAATTGCTAATACGTCTTTATTGTTATTCTGTAAATACAGACTATGACTTCCAGCACCACAGCCGATATCTAATATTTTCCCTGTGGCTAAATCAAGTGCTTTTTGCTCAAGTTGTGGCATTTCGCTAAAACCTCTAAAAAGATAAGGCAAAGGATAGATATCTTCTCCGCCAAGAGTTGAAAAAGTTTTTATATCTTCAGTAAAACCATCTATTTGATAATCAAGTAACGCTTGTCCGTAAAGGTCGTTATTGGTTTTTAGCCTTTGATTTTTGATCATTTTAAACTGAATTAAAAGATTAAAATGTTTAATAAATTACTCTCCAATACTTCCAAGCTCAACACCTTCTGAGTAGGCAACTTTAATACCATTTTCACTAAATGCTTTTTTGATATTTTCATAACAAGAAAAAGTAACATGCCAAAAATCATCTGGTTTTACATAAGGTCGAACTGCAATTTGAACTGAGTGGCTATCATAACCTTCAATTCCTATTTCAGTTTTTGGCGTATCTAAAACATCAGGAATTGTAGATAATGCCTTTTCAATTATTTTTTTTACTCTAGGGAAACTTTCTGCATAAGGCATGGTAATATCAATTTCTAAACGAATAACACCACGTTTTGAATGGTTGGTAATAACATCACTTGTCATTAAAGAATTGGGCATTATAAGTGTTTTGTTTCCTGGTGTTACAACGGTTGTGTTAAAGATTCCTATTTCGGTTACTTTACCAAATTTCTCACTAACTTCAATCCAATCACCAACTTTAAAAGGTTTTATTGAGAGTACCAAAAGTCCAGATGCTAAATTACCTAAACTGCCTTGTAGTGATAAGCCTATTGCTAAAACAGAAGCACCAATAATGGTAGCAAAAATACTTAAATCAACTCCTGCAATTCCAGCTGCAGCAAGAATAACAGAAACTTTTAAAATAATACTTAAAACGGATAAGATAAATGGTCTAATGGAATCGGATAAATTACTTTTTTGGAGCAATTTTTCAACAAATCTCATTATTTTATTAATTACTTTAAAGCCTATCCATAAAACTAATATTGCACCAATAGCACTAGGTAGATAAGTAACAATGCTGTCAACCGCTTTATTTAAGTATTTAGTTGATTTTGAAATAGTGTCTGAGGTAGTTTCTGTTAGTTGTAAATGAATCATATTAATTGTATGTTAAGTTCTGCAAAGGTAAATATTTAAAATTAAATTAAAAAATGATTATTTAAAAATTAATGTTCCAGTGTATAGCTCTTCTAATTCTATTATTGAAGGCTGATTGTATGAAATTACATCGCCAATAGAAAATATTGTTCCTTTAATTTTTATTAGAGGATTAATTAAAATGTCATTTGTAGATTTCTGAGTAATAAATACATTATTTGTTGTTAATTCTTTTCCGTTAAAACGAGTGCTCCCAGAATGAAAGCCAATGTTTAGATTGTTAGTTGTTCCTTTTAGAGAGAAAATAGAATTTCCATTACTAATAATATTTAAATAATTAGAATTAATTTCCAGATTAAAATCACCTATATTTAGTGCTTTTGGTTTGTGAAAATCTTCTGAAATTAATGATAGTTCCGTGTAGCTTAAAATACCATCTGAAATTATATCTCTAGCAGTATTACTTCTAATTTCTTTAACGTTTGGAGAAGTTACATAGACTTTTGTAACAGCATAATCTCTATTTAGGTTACAAGCGCTTTCGTCTTTCATAAAAAGCTTACCATCAATTACTTCAATGCAAACGTTTTCGATGAGATTTTCACCAGTTTCTAAAATTATTTTTTGAGTGTTACCTTGTTTGATAATGAGCGTTACTTCGTTTCCAACTTCAATTCTATTAAAACTATCTAGGTTAATTTCTTGCTGAATAATATCTCCAGTACTTTCAAAACAATCCACGGGATTACAGCCAAATATTATAAGTGTTAATATTGAAATAAGGATTTTTTTCATTTTTAGAATTCGGTTTTCAGTTTTCGGTTTTCGGTTTTCAGTTTTCAGTTTTCGGTGTTCAGTACTTATTAATATGGCGACATTAGACACAAGGCTGATTGATAATAAATGAATTAGCCAAAAATCAAATAACTTTAATTGTCCGCCTGTTTAATAGCATTTGAAATTTATTTCAAAACCATTTTAGCAATTTTGCCATTTCCAGCTAACCATGCGTTGTTTTTATCGGCAAATTTTATAGTGTAATAGCCCTCTTTACTTACTCTAATCCATGAATTACCACGATTATTAGAAAAATAAACCCCTTCTGTAGAGACAGCAAATAATTCTTTTCCGTCAGTATTTGGAACATATTGAACACAGCTAATATAGCCAGGATATAATCCATCGGCTACTGCTTTCCATGTTTTTCCGCCGTCACTTGTTATTGCTTTATTTGCGATATTTATTTCTTTGTTAGTGTAATCTCCTCCGCAAATAAAGCCATTTTTTAAATCGTTAAATGCAATAGAATAGGCGCCAGTAGTTTCTGTTCCTTCAATTATAGGAGTGCTTGTGATACTCCAAGTTTTCCCCATATCTGGAGTGTGTAAAACCCTAGATTGAACTCCTCCAGTAATAACCCAAGCATGCGAGCCTTGAATAGCGATATTTGTGTTGCTTGCGGCAAAAGCAGCTTCACCTTCGATGAGTTTTGGTAACTTATCACAACTTATTTTATTCCAAGTATTTCCGCCATTTTTAGTTAGGATAATTGAAAGACAATTCTCTGTAGGGTCACCAATAGCAATACCATTTTTATCATCGAAAAAAGCAACAGCATTGTAAAATGATTTTTCATGCTCTTCTGTGTAAACTACTTTAGGGTTTACCAAGCCATCTTTATTATTCATCTCAATTTGATATAGCAGTGTAGGACTTTCAATACTTAAGGCAAAAAGATTGTTTTTTGCAGATGCTCCAGCTCTAAAATTCGGTTTTTTATTTCCGAAAAAATCATTTGGTGTAATTAAAAAATTTCCATTTGGATAAAAAGCATAAATTTTACCTTGTTCTCCAAAGAAAAAAGCTGTTTTATCTACTAGGTCAATTGCTCTAATGCTACTAAGGTTTTTTAAGCCAAATTTTGTGTGATCAAATTTTTGGAGTGTAATGTTTTTTATTTCTCTTGGTGTGTATGTTGGTTTGTCTGCTTTTTTTACTTCTTGTTTGCAAGAGATAAAAAATATAAAGCTTAAAAATATAATGAAACTAAGTTTGAAGTTCATGTTTGAGTTTTTTTGTGTAAAAGTAATAATTAATCTGATTTATGATACTTAAATAAGGCTTATAATAATCTTATTTTTTTAATTAACTCCGTTTTTAAATAAGCATTTAACATGGTAATAATTTGTTCTTTTTTGTAGCTGTGTTCTTCTCTAATAGCAGATGACTTATAATAAATAGTTAGTTTATCTTTTATAAGTTTTACATCTTGTGTGTAAATCCAAACACCTTCGCCCATGACTTTGCGCCATGCGTGATTTACATTTACTTGATTGATGCCGCTTTCAAGCTTGTTTTTTTGAAGCACATTATCCATCAAATCTTTAATAGTGGTGAATTTGTATTTGGTTTTATCGTCTTTCAATTTTTTTTAATTTTAAATAGTATCACAATTTAAACATTTTATATGATTGTTTGGTTTTTTTTATGATTTTTTCGGTTCGTTTTGCATTGGTGTCTGAAATAAATAACTGTCCAAAATCGTCATCATTAACTAATTGTAATAATTGAGTCACTCTGTTTTTATCTAGTTTATCAAAAATATCATCTAATAATAATAGTGGTTTTGTCTTAGATTTTTTTTTAATAAAATCAAATTGCGCTAATTTTAAAGCAATTAAATAGGATTTTTGTTGTCCTTGAGACCCGTATTTTTTTATTGGGTAATCGGTTATTTTAAATATTAGGTCGTCTTTATGGATACCTGTAGAAGTGTATTGTAAAAGTCTATCTTTACTTATGTTTTCTTCTAATAATTGTTTTAAGCCTTTATTGTCTAATTGTGATTTGTATTGTAAATTGACTTCTTCATTACCATTTGAAATATGCTGATAGCGTTTTTTAAAAATAGGAATAAAATCATTTAAAAATGCAGTTCTTTTTTTATAAATTCCTTCGCCTAAACTAGCTAGTTGTTCATTGTAAACTTCAATATTTAAACCATCATAAGTTCTATTAGCTGCAAAATATTTAAGTAATGAATTACGTTGAGCAAGTAGTTTGTTATAGTTGATTAGGCTGTGTAAATAACTTGTATCAGACTGAGAAATAACACCATCGACGAATTTACGTCTTACATCACTACCTTCGGTAATTAGATTTTTATCTATTGGAGAGATAATAACTAGAGGAATTGTTCCAATATGGTCGGTTATTTTATCGTATTGTTTACCGTTAAGTTTAACCACTTTTTTAGCACCTTTTTTTAAGCTACAATTAATATTTTGAGATTTATCTTCAATAGTATAAGTACCGTCAATAACAAAAAAATCTGTTTGGTGTTTAATGTGTTGTGAAACTACGCTATTAAAATATCCTTTAGTGAAAGATAAAAAGTAGATAGCTTCTAACACATTGGTTTTACCAACACCATTATTACCTACAAAACAATTTACTTTTTTGTCAAATTCAAATTCTGAAACATCAAAATTTTTATAATTTATTAGGCTTAGTTTTTTTAGATACATATTGATTACAAAAAAACAAAAATTACACGGAATAATAGGTCTAGTTTATAATAAAAATTATATTTTTGCAAACTATTCAAATAATCTGAATATTTAATAAAAAATACTTTGTAATGGCAACATATAATAAAAGAGGCGGAAAAATAAGAAAGCCTAAGATGAAGAATGATGGTGATTTTCTTGAAGACGTAGACTATGATGGAGAATCAACAACTCAAGAAGTTTTTGATAGTTTAGATGAAACAGCATCAAAATCAGAACAATGGTTAGAGAAAAATGCAAAATTGGTATATACTGTTTTGGGAGTTTTTTTACTGGTTATGTTAGCTTATATGGCTTATGGTAAATTTGTAAAAGAGCCAAAAGAATTAAAAGCAGCAAATTATTTAGCATATTCAAAGTCGTTTTTTAACGATGCTGAAACAGCAACAAAAGATATTGACTCGTTATATAAAGTAGCTTTAAATGGGGTTAATAATCAATATGGATTATTAGAAATTGCAAATAAATTTTCAGGTACAAAAGCAGGAAATGTAGCAAGTTATATGGCAGGAATTTCTTATTTGAAAACAAATGAATACGATAAGGCTGTTGAGCTTTTAAGTAAATTCTCATCGGATGATGAAATTTTAGAACCTATGGCTAAAGCTAAAATTGGTGATGCTTTTGCCGATATTGATCAATTAGAAGATGCTTTTACTTATTATAAACAAGCTTCGAATTCTCGTAATAATAATTTTTCAACTCCTTTATATTTATTAAAAGCAGGGAATACAGCTTTAGAATTAGGTAAATTTGATGAGGCTTTGAAAATGTTTGAAACAATAAAAAAAGACTTTCCAAAGTCAGATGAATTTAAAACAATTGATGTTTATATCAATAGAGCAAAACACGCTTCTAGATAAACTAAACCTTAAGTAAATTATAAAGCCTTTAGATTTTTTTCTAGAGGCTTTTTTTTATATTGTTAATAATAACCAAGTAATGAGTCTAGTTATTATTAATTTAATAATGTAGATTTGTTTTTTAATATAAAATTATGTTTGGAAAAGCTTTTAAATCTCGTGCAAATTACGTGTTTGACTACAAGCCACGCTATTATAGCGAGCGTAAAGAACGACTTGAAAAATTAGAAAATAAATACAGTGATAATGTTACGAGTAATGAAGGATTTAAATCGTCATTAATTAGAAGTAATTTAAAATCAGATTGGAGTCGTAATAAACACTTCGCTCATGATAAAAAGACAAATTTACGTTTGGCTCTTATTATAGCTGTTCTTGTAGGTGTTTTTTCTTATATTTTAGATTTACATAAATTATTTTAATGGCCGATATTATTCAATTATTACCAGATCATGTAGCTAATCAAATTGCCGCAGGAGAAGTTGTGCAAAGACCAGCATCTGTTGTTAAGGAATTGTTAGAAAACGCTATTGATGCCAAAGCAACAAATATTAAGTTATTAGTGAAAGATGCAGGTAAAACACTTATACAAGTTATTGATAATGGTATTGGAATGAGCCAGACCGATGCTAGAATGTCTTTTGAGCGTCATGCTACATCTAAAATAAAGACAGCTTTTGATATTTATAATTTAGATACTAAAGGTTTTAGAGGTGAAGCTTTGGCTTCAATTGCCGCTATAGCACAAGTAGAACTTAAAACAAAACAAGATAATCAAGAATTAGGGTCGATATTTAAAATTGAAGGAAGTAAAATAATTTTAAATGAATTAATTTCTACTCCTAAAGGAACAAGTATTGCTGTTAAAAATTTATTTTTTAATATTCCAGCAAGACGAAATTTTTTAAAATCAAATGCAGTTGAAACTAGGCATATAATTGATGAGTTTCAACGTGTAGCTTTGGCGCACCCAAATATTTCTTTTTCATTATATCATAATGATAATGAGGTGTATTGTTTGAAATCAGAAAATTTCAGGCAACGTATTACTGCTATTTTTGGAGATAGAATTAATGATAAGTTAGTGCCGATTAATGAAATAACCGATTTGGTTAAAATTACGGGATTTGTTGCTAGTCCTAAATTTGCGAAGAAGAAAAGAGGAGAACAATTTTTCTTTGCTAATAACCGCTTTATAAAGAGTAATTACCTCAATCATGCCGTAAATAAGGCTTATGAAGGTTTATTAGCTAACGGATATTTCCCTTCTTATTTTATGTTTTTAGAAGTAGATCCAAAAACAATTGATATTAATATTCATCCTACAAAAACAGAGGTTAAGTTTGAAAACGAATCGGATATTTATGCTATTATTCGTGCTACTGTAAAGCATAGTTTAGGTCAATACAATATTGCTCCATTGTTAGATTTTAATAAAGATGACACTATGGATATTCCGTATAGCTATAAAGGAATAGCTAAAAAAACGCCAACAATTTCGGTTGATAAATCATTTAATCCTTTTAAAAATACCTCAAATTATTCGCCAATAAAACAGCAATCAAGTTGGGATTCTTTATATACTGATACAAAAATGAATACTTTAGATAAAGTAAATATAGATGATGCCGAAGAAATTATTGAAAGTGATATTTCGCAACCAGAATTATTTACAAGTATTGATGAACAGCATACCACAAAAACATTACAATTACAAAAAAAATACATTGTAAGCTCATTAAAAAACAGCATGATTGTGATTAAGCAAGGTTTGGCACATCAGAGAATTTTATATGAAGAGTTACTAACTAAAATAACGGTTGATGAAATAGTTAGTCAGCAATTATTAATTCCGATAGAGGTGGAGTTTACCAAACAAGATGTTGCAATTTTATTTGAAACTAAGCAAGAATTAGAAGGTGTAGGTTTTCAATTTAAGGAATTTAGAAGTGATTGTGTAATTTTTGATGGAATACCTACAATTATTCCACAAGATAAATTAGTTAAGATCTTAGAAGAAATTATAGATAATGTAAAATTAGAGACATCACAAAATAATTTTGGATTAACCGATACCATTGTTAAAAGTTTAGCAAATAGTTTAGCTATAAAGACAGGAAAACGATTAAATGCCAAAGAACAAGAATCCTTAATAAATAAATTATTTTCATGTAAAGAACCAAATTATTCACCTTACGGAAAATTAATTTTCACAAAAATACCTTTAGAGGAAATAGAAAAAAAATTCAATAAATGATAAAAATAACCGATACCGTTAAGCATTTAATCATTATAAATGTACTTGTCTTTTTAGCCGTCCAAACTTTTGGTTCAAAAGTTTATGATGTGTTAGCTATGCATAATTTTGAGAGTCCTTTATTTAGACCTTGGCAAATTGTAACCCATATTTTTATGCACGGAAGTAGCCAGCATATCTTATTTAATATGATTGGTTTGTGGATGTTTGGCTCTGCTGTGGAACAGATGATTGGTAGAAATAAATTTTTAATTTTGTACTTTATTGCTGGTATTGGAGCAGTTTTATTTTCTCAAGGAATTGATTTTTTTCAATTCAAAAGTATTTATAATGATTTGATAAATAGCGGAATGTCCTCTATGGAAATAAAACAAATAGTTGACACACCTTTACCAGCAGGAAAAGGATATACAAATCCAACATATCAAGCTATTTATAATATCCGTAATGTTTCTATGGTTGGTGCATCAGGAGCACTTTATGGCGTAATGGTGGCTTTTGGCGTATTAATGCCTAGAGCAAAAATGGGCTTAATGCTTTTGCCAATTATGATAGAGGCACGAATTTTTATTCCTTTAGTATTATTGTCCGATATTGTATTTGGGGTCTTTAGTGTAAATTCAAATATCGGTCATTTTGCACATGTTGGTGGCGCTATATTTGGGTTTTTAGTGATTTGGTATTATAAAAAACAACATAAAAATTTACGTGATTTTTAAAACTTTAACTATTTTATTATAATAAAACTTGTTTATTCAAATAATAATATTGTATATTTGAAAATAATAACAGAATTAAAATCATTTTGCCTATAGCATAAATCTACTTTTAAACTTAACAACAACAGTTAGTATTACTACTAGCTCAAAAAAATGTGGATTATGATTAAAAAAACACTACAAGCAGATTCTGTATTAGTTTCAGATTATATTAATGGTAATGAAAAAGCACTTGAAGTGCTAATTATGCGTCATAAACAACGTCTATATAGCTTTATTTATAGTAAAGTTTTAAATAGAGATATTACCGAAGATGTTTTTCAAGATACTTTTATAAAAGTAATTAATACCTTAAGGAAAGGTAAATATAATGAAGAAGGTAAATTTTTACCTTGGGTAATGCGTATTGCACATAATTTGGTTATTGATCATTTTAGAAGAAATAGCAGAATGCCAAAATTTAAAAACACCAATGAATTTGATATTTTTTCTGTCTTATCGGACGATAGTTTTAATGCCGAAACACAGTTGATTAATGATCAAATACATAATGATGTACGTGATTTAATTCAAGAGTTACCCGAAGATCAAAAAGAAGTATTAGTAATGCGTCTATATAAAGACATGAGCTTTAAAGAAATTTCTGAAATAACCGATGTTAGTATTAATACATCTTTAGGTAGAATGCGATATGCGCTAATAAACCTTAGGAAATTAGTAGAAAGTAAAAATATTATTTTAACCTTATAACAATAAAGTAATTTTTACCTCGTTATTTATATACTAATCAAAGATATAAGTTATAAATATGGCGAAAATTTACACTAAAAAAACAAAAAATAATTCATTGAACCCAAAAAGGAACACCATTTCTTTTTTATTAAATTATTCTAAATCGTTTACACATTTAACAATGAGTAATGCTAGTTTTAGATTTAACTTAAATTAATTGTTTTAATTTGGACTATCTGAAAGGATAGTCTTTTTTTATTTAAAAGAATTAGGTAAATTAATATTACATTTTATTTAAAAGCATAAAAAACTCTACAAGACTAATTTCAAAATATTTACAAATTTGTGAAATAGTAACAATAGAAACATTTGTTTTGCCTTGTTCTATTCTAGCTAGATGAATACCGGTATCTACATAAAAGTCATCTAAAGTGATACCTTTTTCTTTTCTTAATTGCTTAACACAAAGAGCAATTTTCTTTAATAATATTTTATCTTTACTCTGTTGCGCCATGATTAGCACAATTAAATAAAATATTAAATTTTTATAATGACGAACACGTCATTTAGATTTTATTTACTTTTTTTGGATAAAAATTAGTACATTTACTAAAAATTACTTGTTCTTTCCCCTAACTCAAAAAGTAATTTTTAATAATGCATAAATTATGTTTATGTGGTGGACTAATTATAAAAACGTTATTATGAAAAAAGCAATATTATTACTATTATTTATAGTTTTTACAATACAAACAAATGCGCAAGATTATGTGCCATTAGCTATTGAAGGTGCGCAATGGGTAATATATAAAGAACATACGGATCCAGACGGATTACCTCCTTTTGAATTTTACCCACCATTTAATGACCAATATTACGGTTATAAAATAGAAGGTAATATTACTATTAATGGTATAGATTATAAAAAAGTATATCGTAGGAGTTTTACTCCTGTAAACCCTGACACCAATAATTTTATTACCACACCTTTATTTATTGATGATGAATACCTGTTTGGAGCTATACGTGATGATGTGCCAAATAGAAAAGTATATGGTATTAAATTTTGTAATGCAGATTATTATCATTATCCAGATTGGTGTAATTGTGATGAGGAAATATTAATGTATGATTTCAACATGAACATCAATGATTACTATCCTAATTCTTGTCTTTTTGAATTTGCTTATGGAAATGATGGTGATTATTATATTGGTGAAATTATTTATCAATATATTGAAGAAGAAACTAGACAAATACAAAGAATCTATGATTCCATTGGAGATACTTATCTTTTGAGGATGTTTGAAGGAATGGGAAGTAATGCTGGTTTATTTGAAGGTCTTTGCTATTTTGAATGTAATCCTAAAACATTTTTAGCCCTTTACTGTGTTGGTACTGATGAAGAGTGTTTGCAAGATTATTTATTAGCTAATAATAACCATTTTATTGATATAATAACAACTATTTATCCTAACCCAACCAATGATATAATTAATATTGATTTGATAGATAAATTAGATGCTAAAATTCAAATTTTTAATATGTATGGTAAAAAAGTATTTAATAAGCAGTTTGTACAAGACTTTATTGCTATAGATATTTCAAATTATACAAATGGTATTTATATTTTAAAAATAAATAATCAAACAATAAAATTAATCAAACAATAAAAATATTATGAAAATAATCAAAAAAAGAGAGAGCTATTAATCTTTAATAGCCCTCTCACGATCTAATGTTAAACATAGTTTAACTAAATACAAAAATACACTTTTTTATTGGTATTAGTTAAATATGTTTATAGATGTTCCGAAGCATCAAAATAATATTTGAATAACTAATAACTTAATAAAATGAAAAATATAATTTATTTTTTATTAAATTATTCTAAATCGTTTACACATTTAACAATGAGTAATGCTAGTTTTAGATTTAACTTAAATTAATTGTTTTAATTTGGACTATCTGAAAGGATAGTCTTTTTTTATTCCACATTAAAATCAAAATATACATTTTTGTATGGCTCATTTCTCAATGTAAAGTGCCACCATTCTTTAGGGTAGTTTCTAAAACCATTTTGAAGCATTATATTTTGTAACAATTGCCTGTTGTTTTTCTGAATTTTAGTCAGTTTAGAATAATTAACCCAAGATTGCTTTCCAAAATAATCATAAGGACTTCCCATATCGAGTGCTTTATTGGTTGCTAAAGAAATAATACTAAGATCAACAGTACTTCCGCTACTGTGCCTTGAGTGAGAAGAAATATATCCAGATGAAAATAAATCCTTTTTTGCCACGTTTGGATAGAATTCTTTTTTTGCTAGTGTGTCATTAAGAACTTTTGCCCATTTTTTAAAATGATTTACAGCTTTTTGAGGTCTGTACGCATCGTAAATAATTAAAGAAAGTCCTTTTTTATTTAATTCTCGTTGTATTTTTTTTAAAGCAGTAGCAGCTTGAATGGATATAATTGCTTTATCTGAATTGTAGCCGTCAATTTTTTTACCTATAAAGTTATGATTGCTATAATAGCGCATTTCAATTTTTACAGAAGGAATATATTTTTGAATCGTTACAAATTCGGCTGTTTTATTAGTTTGACTAAATGCTGTGTGAACAAATGTAATTAATAATATTAGTGTAAAACCGATCGTTCTTTTTACTTTAAAAAAATAAAGATGGAATGTTGATTTATAGATTAAGTAGTAATTCACAGTTGTAATTTTAAGAGAAAAGTTCGTTTAAAATTTTTGCCAAACGCAAACCTCCTTTTTGAAGTTGAGATTTTACTAAAGGTAAATTATTATAAGAGTATTTCCAGCTTAATTTTTCACCTTTCTTAGCCGAACCATACACTTTAATAGCCAGTTTTTGCGTTTCGTTAATCCAATCAATAGCAGTACCAGTTTGTATTTGTTTTATTTCATGTCGGCTTAAACACTTAGTATTGTTGGCTAATTCTGTATAACTCATGTCCCATTTATTAATTAACTCTTCATCCCAAATATGATGTAGGTTTGTTCCTGTTCCGTGCCACTGTACTTGAATATCATTCCCGCCTTTGTCTTCGGATCTTCCAACATGTAACGGTTGATGTAAATCACCAATTAAATGAACTAACATTTTTAAGTAAAATACTTTATCTGCTTTGTTGGTATTTTTATTTTTTATTTTTGTAATACAAGTCTCTATTCCGACAGCTAAATCACCATAAGGACTTTTTTTAGAATCTTCATATTTAGTATTAAAAGGGAAATTTACATAATGCCAAGCAGAAAATTTTCTGTAATTTTTATCTGATTTTATCTCATCGGCATACGTTGAAACATAAGCTATAGATTGTCCGTCAAGTAATTTGTTAATTTTTTTCTTTACACTTTTTTTTAGTTCTTTTTCAGCAATTTTAGCTACTGCTCTATGTCCAGTTGGTCCCCAATTTGGAATGGCAAATGTGTTTGTTACAAAAAGTATTGTTAAAAATAGGGTTATTGTTTTCATATGTAATTCTATTTTAATTGTGAATATCGTACTATACTAAGATGCTAAGATATTAAGTATTTACATAATAATCAATACTATTTTGTTATCTTTACGTTAATAATAATGATATTAAATTTTACAATGAAAGAATATAAAATAATTAAACAACCAGGAACCACAAAGCGAAAAGATGAAGACTTTGAAGAGTTACTAAATAGTTATGGAAAAATGAAATGGCGAGTAATTAGTGTTTTTAAACATAGAGGGTTTTTAAAAGCAGTAATTGAACGTGATTTAAAACATGAATAATACCAATTCTATTTCAAAATGTGTTAAATAAATTTGAAATAGAATTGGTATAATATGGTTAAACAAAAAAAGCTACCAAATGGTAGCTTTTTTTATATAAGTAGTAGTTTGAAATTTTTACTTTACTTTATTTACAACTGCTTCAAAAGCTTCTGGATGATTCATAGCTAAATCCGCAAGAACTTTTCTATTTAAATCAATGTTATTAGCTTTTACTTTTCCCATAAATTGAGAATAAGACATTCCGTGTAAACGAGCTCCAGCATTAATACGCTGAATCCAAAGACCTCTAAAATTTCTTTTGTTATTTTTTCTGTCTCTATAAGCATAAGACATTGCTTTGTCAACTGCATTTTTTGCAACTGTATAAACGTTTTTACGTCTTCCGAAATATCCTTTTGCTTGTTTTAATATTTTTTTTCTACGAGCTCTTTTGGCTACTGAATTTACTGATCTTGGCATTTTATTTAATTGTTTTTATGTTAGGCAGTTCTTTTGAACATTTTTTGTTTAAGCCCAACACATGGTTAATTATTTCCTATTAAAAATCTAAAGTCAAACGACTAAAGACTACTTTAAGCAAAGTTGATTTTTGATGTTTGGTGCATCTGCTTTATGTACTAACGCAGCGTGACGTAACTTCAACTTTCTTTTTTTACTTTTTTTAGTCAATATATGACTTTTAAAAGCATGTTTTCTTTTGATTTTTCCAGAACCAGTAATTTTAAAACGTTTCTTGGCACTAGATTTTGTTTTCATTTTAGGCATTTTCTTCCTTTGTTTTTTATGCTATTATTAGCATGTTAATATAATTCCTACTACTTACTTTATTTTTTCTTGTGAGGAGCAATGTACATAGTCATACGCTTTCCTTCTAATCTTGGCATTTGCTCTACTTTACCATAATCTTCTAAGTCTTGAGCTAAACGCAATAATAATATTTGTCCTTGTTCTTTAAAAATGATTGATCTACCTTTAAAGAAAACAAATGCTTTTAACTTTGCTCCATCTTTTAGGAACTTAGTAGCGTGTTTCATTTTAAATTTATAATCATGATCATCGGTTTGTGGACCAAATCTAATTTCTTTTATGACAACTTTAGTTGTTTTTGCTTTTAAAACTTTTTCACGCTTTTTCTCTTCGTAAAGAAACTTTTTGTAATCCATTATTTTACAAACAGGAGGTTCGGCATTAGGAGATATTTCTACTAAATCTAATTCCATCTCTTCTGCCATTTGTTTAGCTTCGGCTAAAGGGTACACTTTCACTTCAACATTATCTCCAACAAGACGCACCTCTGGTGTACGAATTATCTTTCCGTTAATTCTGTGTTTATCTTCTTTAAAAACTCTTCCTGGACCTCTTCGGCTTCTTTTTCTACGTATTGCTATGGCTATAAAATTTAATTGCTATAAAAGCTGTTTATTTAAAATTGTTTTAATGTTTTACTGATTTCAGTATCGATTATCTTTGCAAATTCATCTACACTAAATGTGCCAAGATCTCCTTCACTATGTTTTCTAACCGAAATACTATCTGTTTTTTCTTCTTTTTCCCCAATAATAATCATGTAAGGGATTTTACTCATCTCGGCATCACGTATCTTTCTGCCTACTTTTTCATTTCTATCATCTACCAGGGCGCGAATTTCGTAATTTTCTAGCAGATTTAAAACTTTTTTAGTGTATTTTTCATATTTTTCGCTAATTGGTAGTAAAATCACCTGTTCAGGCATTAGCCAAAGCGGAAAATTACCTCCAGTATGCTCTAATAATATAGCAATAAATCGTTCCATGGAGCCAAAAGGAGCTCTATGAATCATTACAGGTCTATGTAGTTGATTATCTGAACCTTTGTAGTTTAATTCAAATCTTTCAGGTAAATTATAGTCCACTTGTATTGTTCCAAGCTGCCATTTTCGACCTAAAACATCTTTTACCATAAAGTCTAATTTTGGTCCATAAAATGCAGCTTCGCCATATTCAATAACTGTTTTTAAGCCTTTTTCATCAGCAGCTTTTATGATGGCATTTTCTGCCTTTTCCCAATTTTCATCAGAACCGATATACTTTTCTTTATTTTCAGGATCACGTAATGATATTTGCGCAGTAAAATCTTCAAATCCTAAAGCACTAAACACATATAAAACTAAATCAATTACATTTTTAAATTCTTGATCTAATTGATCTGGAGTACAGAAAATATGCGCGTCATCTTGCGTGAAACATCTAACACGTGTTAAGCCATGTAGTTCTCCACTTTGCTCGTATCTGTAAACAGTTCCAAACTCTGCAAAACGCTTAGGTAAATCTTTATAAGAGTATGGTTTGTCGTTAAAAATTTCACAGTGATGCGGACAATTCATAGGTTTTAATAAATATTCTTCTCCATCTTTAGGTGTGCCAATTGGCTGAAAGCTATCTGCTCCATATTTTTCGTAATGTCCCGAAGTTACATATAGATCTTTATGACCAATATGTGGCGTAATAACCATTTCGTAACCTGCTTTTTTCTGTGCTTTTTTAAGGAATTGTTCTAATCTATCTCTCAAAGCAGCTCCTTTAGGTAACCATAAAGGTAAACCTTGACCTACTTTTTGTGAAAAAGTAAATAATTCTAATTCTTTACCTAATTTTCTATGGTCACGTTGTTTTGCTTCTTCTAATAAAGCTAGATATTCTTTTAAGTCTTTTTGTTTAGGAAATGAAACTCCGTAAACTCGGGTTAGTTGTTTGTTTTTTTCATCTCCACGCCAATATGCACCGGCAACACTCATAATCTTAATTGCTTTGATTATTCCTGTGTTTGGAATGTGTCCACCTCTACATAAATCGGTAAAATCGGCATGATCACAAAAAGAAATTGTACCATCTTCTAGGTTTTCAATTAACTCAATTTTATAAGGATTATCTTCTTTTTTATAAAAATCTAATGCTTCTTCTTTAGAAACATCACGCATTTTAAATTCAAATTTCTGACGAGAAAATTCTAAAAATTGCTTTTCTAATTTAATAAAATCGGCTTCTATTAAGGTAGTATTTCCAAAATCAACATCGTAATAAAATCCATTATCAATAGCAGGACCAATAGTAAGTTTTGCTTGAGGATAAAAATGCAGGATAGTTTGTGCTAAAACATGAGCTGATGAATGCCAAAAAGCTTTTTTACCTAAATCATCTTTCCAAGTAAATAAAACTAAACTACCATCGGTTGTAAGTGGAGTAGTGGTCTCTATGGTTTCATTATCGAAACTAGCCGAAATCACATTTCTAGCAAATCCTTCACTAATATTTTTAGCAACATTCATTGGCGTGCTGTTATTTTCCATTTCTCTTACAGAGCCATCTGGTAAAGTAATTTTTATCATCTTCATTGTTTTATGATTTGCAAATATATTTATTCTATAATTATTATTGGAAGTATTGAATTTTTTTTTCAAAAGAAATGTAGTAATACCAATTCTATTTCAAATTTATTTAGCGTATTTTGATGTTGAATTGGTGTAAATGCTAAATAAAAAAAATCCTTTAGCATAGTGGTAAAGGATTTATTAGTGAATTTGATGTGTATTGACTTTATTCTAACGAACCTAAGTATCGTTCTGCATCTAAAGCTGCCATACATCCAGTTCCTGCAGCAGTTACTGCTTGTCTGTAAATATTGTCTTGCACATCTCCAGCAGCAAAAATACCAGGGAGATTAGTAAGCGTAGATTTTCCTTTGGTGATTAGATAGCCAATATCGTCCATATCTAAAGTGTCTTTAAAAATTCCAGTATTGGGTTTATGACCAATTGCTATGAATACTCCTGTAACATTAATTACTTTTTTATCATTTGTTTTGTTGTTTTTAGTTCTTACACCAATAACAACTTCATCGCCAAAAGCTGTTTTTTCTCCTAATACTTTGTCAATTTCAGTATTGAATAACACCTCAATATTTTTAGTATTGGTTACTCTTTTTTGCATAGCTTTAGATGCTTTCATGTAGTCTTTACGTACTAATATGGTAACTTTTTTACAAATATTAGCAAGATAGGTTGCTTCTTCCGCTGCGGTATCTCCAGCTCCAACAACAATCACATCTTGATTTTTATAAAAAAAACCATCGCAAGTAGCACAAGCAGAAACTCCTCCACCAATTAAACGTTGTTCACTTTCAATACCTAGATATTTTGCTGTAGCTCCAGTGCTAATTATTACTGTTTCTGCTTCAATAGTTGTTGTTTCATCAACAATTACTTTATGGATACCGCCAATTTTTTCGCTAAAATCAACTTTAGTAACAACTCCAAAGCGAACTTCTGTTCCAAAACGTTCAGCTTGTTTTTTTAAGTCTTCCATCATGGCAGTACCATCTGTTCCGTTTGGGTAGCCAGGGAAATTATCTACTTCGGTAGTAGTAGTTAATTGTCCGCCCATTTGCATACCTGTATACATAATAGGTTTCATATCTGCTCTTGCAGCATAAATTGCAGCAGTATAGCCAGCAGGTCCAGAACCTATAATTAAACATTTTATTCTTTCAATTGTATCAGACATATTTTTCTATTTATGGTTTTTAAAGTATTTTACTTAGATTACAAAATTACTTATTTTTTAGCTTTGATTTTGGTTTTAAATATCAATTTTTTTGATTTTACTATAATTAGATAATATAAGTAACAATGATTACCTTATTAAGGATGAATTAATTTACTTTTGGCATGTTTTTAGACATAAATAAACACAATAATGAATTATAAAATTATACAAAACGAAAACGATTTTGAATCTGTTATAAAAAAACATTTAGGAGTGTTATTATATTTTTCAAAAAAGACATGTAATGTTGGAGAGGCACTAGAACCTAAAGTGATTAAATTATTAGACGAATATTTTCCTAAAATTCCGTTTTATTTTATTGATATGGATAAAACACCTACTATAGCTGCTAAGTACAGCGTTTTTGTTGAGCCAACAATTATTGTGTTATTTGATGGTAAAGAAACGATTAGAAAAAGTAGAATTATTAGTATTGGAGAATTATCAAATAATATAGATCGAATTTACAAACTAGCATTTTAATAATTCATAAAAAACTTGCCAAGACTATATTTAATTATATATTTGCAGCCGATTAACTTTCGGGGTGTAGCGTAGCCCGGTTATCGCGCCACGTTTGGGACGTGGAGGCCGCAGGTTCGAATCCTGCCACCCCGACAAAAAGTTCACTATTTTAATAGTGAACTTTTTTATTTTATAAAGACTTTATCAATAACTTCTGCAGTTGATATATTTGTGCTAGTGGTACATCATGAACATCACATAAGTATAAAAACACCTGGTTTATGGGATGTTTTGCTAACGGATTCCTAAAAAACAAACAAACATCTCTGTTTTATCTTCTACAACTCTTGCTGTAATTACCTCCTATTCGATTCAGATAATAATAGCTTAACTTTAAATCCAAATTTTTCTACTTTTTTACCGTCATGCGCTATGATTGCTATTTTCCATAAATCAACTGTTTTTTGAATAATATTCGTCTAATTCAGCTAAATAGTTAGATTTAGTTACGTTATCTAAAAATGAATACTGAAACGAATTTTTTGCTAATTGGTATAAATCTTCTTTGGTTAAATTAAGTGCTTTTTGAATTTGAATATAATTTTCATTTACTTGACCTCCGAAAAATGCAGGGTCATCAGAATTTATAGTAACTTTTAGTCCTAAGTTTATCATTTTTTTTAGAGGATGGTCTTTTAAATCCGTTACAACTTTTAGGGCAGTATTTGATAACGGGCAAACCGTTAAGGCTAAATCACGTTTAATAATTTCTTGTACTAATTTCTTGTCTTGTAATGAATTGTTTCCATGGTCAATTCGTTTTATTTTTAAAATATTTAAAGCTTCCCAAACGTAATCTGCATCTCCTTCTTCTCCAGCATGAGCAACAGGGATAAAGCCCTCTTTAACAGATTTAGCAAATACTTCTTTAAATTTTGATGGAGGATTTCCTTTTTCGGATGAGTCTAATCCTACGCAAGTAATTTTATCTTTAAACGGAATAGCTTGTTCTAATGTTTTAAAACAATCTTCTTGAGACAGGTGTCTTAGGTAACTCATAATTAGTAAAGAACTAACTCCTAACTTATCATTGGCATCATCACATGCTTTTGAAATTCCGTTAATTACGGTTTCAAAAGAAACACCTCTGCTTGTGTGTGTTTGGGGATCAAACATTATTTCAGTATGTCTAACATTTTGAATAGCACATTGTTCTAAATAACTATAAGTTAATTCGTAAAAATCTTGTTCGGTTTGCAAAACATTTGCTCCTTGGTAATAGATATCTAAAAAATCTTGAAGGCAAGAAAATTGATATGCGTCTTCTATTTCCTTAATAGATTTAAAAGGAATTGATATATTATTCCTTTGTGCAATTTTAAACATTAATGAAGGCTCAAATGAACCTTCTATATGAAGATGTAACTCTGCTTTGGGTAAATTTTCAATAAATTTTTTCATATGATATTGGTATATATTACAAAATTACTATTTTATTAGGTTAGTTTAATTAAGATTATAAAAAAATGATGATATTTGCATCATGATAAATGAGCCTTTGAAATTTAAACCCATTTTAAAAGAAAAAATTTGGGGAGGAAAAAAACTAAATGAATTACTCAATAAAAAATCTAATAAAAATAATGTTGGAGAAAGTTGGGAGATATCTAATGTGGAAGGAAATGTCTCTATTGTTTCTGAAGGCGCTTATAAAGGAAAATCACTTTCCGAAATCATTAAAAAGTATAAATCAAAATTAGTTGGTTATAAGGTTTATAAAAAATTTGGAGATAAGTTTCCATTATTAATAAAGTTTATCGATGCTAATTTTTTTTTAAGTATTCAATTACATCCAAATGATAAATTAGCAAAAAAAAAACATAATTCTTTTGGAAAGACAGAAATGTGGTATGTTATGCAAGCTGATGAAAAAGCGAGTTTAATTATTGGCTTTAACAAAAAGGTTGATGTGGATATTTACAAAAAACATTTAAAAGAAAAAACTTTATTAGATATTTTAAATACTGAAATTGTAAAAAAAGGAGATGTTTTTTTTATACCAACGGGTAGGATTCATGCAATTGGAGCGGGAGTTTTACTTGCAGAAATTCAGCAAACTAGCGATATTACGTATAGAATATATGACTGGGAAAGAAAAGATAATGAGGGTAGTTATAGGGAACTCCATACTAAAGACGCTTTAGAGGCTTTAGATTTTGATGTAGATTCAAATTATAAAACTGATTATAATGCTGTGACTAATAAAGTTACAGCACTGATTAAAAATCCTTTTTTCACAACAAATATTATAATAGTTGACGGTTTGATTAAAGTTAACCATAATAATAAAGATTCATTCGTAATATACATGTGTGTGTCAGGAAATGTTATCTTTGCAAATAATAATTTTAAAATTGAATTGAATTTTGGCGAAACCTTATTAATACCTAATAGTTTAAATAAGTTTACAATTAGTTCAGTAATGAAATCCGAATTATTAGAAATATATATTGATTAATAAATTTAAAAACAAATAAAATGGCAAGTATTAAAAATTTAAAAAAAGATTTAAACTATATTTTCTCAGATATTATTGAAGAATGTTATGTTTGGCAATTAGAAAATACAGATGATAAAAATAAAGCGGAAGTTATTATAGATGGAGCAATTGCTTCTTTTGATGCTTTAGTTGAAAAAATCAACGATAAAAAAGCAGAAAATAAAAAACAACATTTCAAAACGATAATGTCAGATTTAGAATCTAACGTCAATGATTTGAAAAGTCAAATTGATTCGCTTTAGTAAAGTTTTAACATTCTTGCTATACTAATTTAATGATTTTTTCGTTTTGTATAATGTTAAAAACAATTAAATATGGCAAGAGCAATGTTTGAATACACTAAAACGGTATTAAGAAAAGTTAGTTTTAGTACAGATTTATTTTATAAGGAGTTAAATAAAGCTGTAGAAAGATTATTACCTTATGAAATAGATGAATTGCGTATTTGGTTACATAAATTCACTGTAAATAAGCCAGAATTGCTGGATTACTTAATTTTATTTACCAAGAATACAAGTTTTCAAAAAGCACATAGACTTAAACAACTTACTATAGCGGATTTTCACAGGTAGTGAAGAAATAAGAATTCTAACTTATTACATCCTTAAAATACTTTATATGATAAAATTAATAAAATTATTCCAATCATAACACAAGTGTAATCAGTGTGCTAAGTTGCTAATTCATTTTTTTTAAAAAAAAGTAAAATATTTCATTGCTATAACAGAAATAGGTTTTAC
>CAYOFS010000007.1:0-26621 GCA_964403095.1 uncultured Flavobacteriaceae bacterium
CTCACACCTGTTTCAAATGATTTTAGGCTATCGATACTTAATTTCTCTTTTAATGCATGTGCGCCAAATGCGCCTAATACAACTGCTAAAAAGCCTAAAAAGGCTGTGATACTTAAATTTCTATTCATCATAGTTGGGGTTTTAAAAACTTGGGTAAAGATATAAAAAAGTCAAATTAATAACCAATAATTAGCGTTCTATTTTGTAATTTTGAAATTCGTATTATTAAAAAATAAAACTATAGATGAGAAAAATATTGGTCATTGGAGCAGGAAAGTCAGCTTCATCATTAATTAAGTATTTATTAGATAAATCAACAGAGGAAAATTTACAAATTATTGTAGCTGATCGCGAGATAACATCTGCAAAAAAAATACTGAATGACCATCAAAATAGTAAAGCTATTATATTAGATGTTTTTAATGATGAGGCTAGAGTAGAGGCTATTAAAAATGCAGATATTGTGATATCAATGCTTCCTGCAAGGTTTCATATAGAAGTTGCTAAAGATTGTGTTAAATACAGTAAGAGTATGGTTACGGCATCATATGTTTCTAAAGAAATGCAAGCGCTTAATGATGATGTTGTTGCTAAAGGGCTAGTTTTTATGAATGAAATAGGTTTAGATCCAGGAATAGATCATATGAGTGCGATGCAAGTTATAGATAGAATTAGAGGTAATGGCGCAAAATTATTATTATTCGAATCATTTACAGGAGGATTAGTTGCGCCTGAAAGCGATGATAATTTATGGAATTATAAGTTTACATGGAATCCAAGAAATGTTGTTGTAGCGGGTCAAGGTTCTGCTGCAAAATTCATTCAAGAAGGAAAATATAAATACATACCTTATCATAAACTATTTAGACGAACTGAAATTTTAGATTTAGGTGAGTATGGTAAATTTGAAGGACTTGCAAATAGAGACTCCTTAAAGTATAGAGGTGTTTATGGTTTAGAAGATATAAGCACTTTATATAGAGGTACAATTAGAAAAATTGGTTTTTCAAGAGCGTGGAATGTTTTTGTGCAATTAGGAATGACCAATGATACTTATACTATAGAAAATTCCGAAAATATGACGTATCGTGATTTTACCAATTCATTTTTAGCGTATTCTCCTCACGATTCTGTTGAGTTAAAACTACGTTATTATCTTAAAATAGATCAAGATGATATTGTATGGGATAAACTCCTAGAAATAGGAATTTTCGATTCTAATAAAAAAGTGACACTTAAAAATGCAACACCAGCTCAAATTCTTCAAAAAATATTAATGGATAAATGGACATTGAAAGAAGAAGATAAAGACATGATTGTAATGATGCATAAATTTGGATATGAATTTAAAGGAGAGAAGCATCAAATAAATTCTTATATGCAAATAAAAGGAGAGAATCAAACTTATACAGCTATGGCAAAAACAGTAGGTCTGCCTGTTGCTATTGCGAGTTTAAAAATTTTAAATGGAGAAATAAAAACACCAGGAGTTCAAGTACCAATAACTAAAGAGGTTTATGAACCTATATTAAAAGAGTTAGAAGATTACGGTATTACTTTTAAAGAAAAAAAAGTTAAATACTTAGGTTATAACCCTAATATTATAGTTAGTTAAAAAATGATATTGCTATAATCAAAAGAGATATAGAATACAAAAAGGACACTAAACGGTATAATAACTGTTTAGTGTCCTTATTTATTAGGAGTAATATCAATTCTATTTCAAAATGCGTTAAATAAATTGTAAGTGCAGCAAAAGGCGAAAAGATAAATAATTTATAATGTATTTCGCTGTTGAATTGGGGTAATCTAGATTTTAGTTAATTATTCAACTTTTCGTTGAAGGCTAGAAGCAAACATTAATTCATCAAAAGTTCTGTTTAAGGTTTTACTTTAAAACACCTTGCTTATTCTTTTTACGAATATATTTAGTTCTATTTCTATTATGTTGTGATAGAGTTTTAGCAAATTCGTGATAACCAATTTTGGTAACACTTGCACACATAAAAAAGTAATCGTGATTTTTTGCATTTAAAATAGCGTCAATAGCAGTAATATCAGGCATTGCAATTAACGATGGAGGTAATCCTGGATTTTTATAGGTATTATATGGAGAATTTTTAGTTTCTTCAATATACTTAAAAAGCACACGTCTAATCTCTAAATCTTTGCCGTATTTTTTATTCATTGCATAAATAATGGTAGGGTCAGATTCTAGTGGCCATTTATCACGCAATCTATTAAGGTATAAACCTGCAACAATAGGTCTTTCACTTTTTTTGGCCGTTTCTCGGTGAACAATAGACGCTAAAGCAGTTACTTGAATTGGTGTGAGGTTTATTTTTTTTGCTTTGGTTAGCCGGTTTTTATTCCAGAAATTATAGTATTCCTTTAGCATTTTATCTCTAAAATTAGTAGCAGAAGTATTCCATTTAACCTGATACGAATTTGGTATAAACATGCCAAGCACTTGATCTTGAGTGAACTTGTTTTTAGTCAGGAATTTTTTATCCGTAAATGCTTTTAAAAGTTGTAAAGAGTCAGCTTCAATTTGTGTAGCGATTCTTCCTGCTAACTTTTCTAAACTATGCTGATTGTTAAAAGAAACTTTTACAGGAGTTTGTCTTCCGCTTCTAAGCATATTGACCAACTCATTATTACTCATACCTTTGTTAATTTGGTATTTACCAGCTTTTGGTTTGGTAAACTTCTTTTTGTTAGCAACCCATTGGAAAGATTCAGGTGTTTTTAAAAAAGGAGTTAGGGCTTTTTCTAGATCATCAAAACTAGCATTGGTCTTTATATAAATAAAGCCATCTTTTATAGTGTTAGGGTTTTTTACTTTATTGTAGAAGCTATAAGCTACAAAAGCACCAATTATAAACAGGGTGGACAAAACGCCGATAATTATTTTATTTTTACTCATAATTATTATTTAATTAATTGGTATAAGCCTTCATTTTTATAGTTGTTGTTACTGAAAATCCAATCTTTTTTTATACCAACAAGTTCAAAGCCATTATTAGTAAATAGTTTTATACTACTTTTGTTGCCTGTTGTAATATTTGCATATAACTGATGTAGGTTTAAAATATTAAAAGCATATTTAATAAATAAAGATAGTGATTCATTTGCAAAGCCTTTTTGCTGATATTTTTTTAGTATTAAAATACCAATTCCTGCTCTATGATGTTGTGGTTCAAAATTAAATAAATCAAGCATTCCTACGGGTTTGTTCTTATATTCAATAACTAGTCTAAGTTGTTTTGCCTCATAAATATCTTGATGAGAATTTTTTAAATACTGTGTTAAAATATACTTTGAAAATGGAGTTTGTGTGTTGCTAACTTCCCAGAAAGAAGTATTATTTTCAGTTTGAAATAAAAATGCCAAGTCTTCAGATTCTAAAGCACGTAATTTAATATTTTCAGATTCTAATTTCACGTTATTTATTTGATAATAAAAGAGATTTTAAGTCGTCATAATTATTGATGTCAATGGCAACTTTTTCATTATTCATTACTTGTTTTATTTGCGTAGGGATTTCAAGTTTTTTATTAATGAGAGGTTCTACAACATCTAAAAACTTTACAGGATGTGCCGTTTCTAAAAACACACCAATTTGTTCATTGGATAGGTCAACACTTTTTAAACCTAAATAACCAATAGCTCCATGTGGATCGGTTGTGTATTTATAGTCGTTATATATATGTTTTAAAGCCTCTCTTGTTTCATAGTCTGTAAATCTAAAGGATTTCAAATTTTCTTTTAATAATTTAAAATTATTCTTAAAAATTGCTTGAATTCTAATAAAATTACTTGGGTTTGCAACATCCATTGCATTTGAAATAGTCTGAATGGATTTTTTTATATGATAATCACCTGTTTTTAAATATATAGGAACAACATCATTAGCATTAGTTGCTGCAATCATAGTTTTTATTGGCATGCCTAATTTTTGAGCCATAAAACCAGCACAGATATTTCCAAAATTTCCACTTGGAATAGAGAAAATGATTTCTTTTTGCTTTGATTTTAATTTTTTGTAAGCTAAAGCGAAATAAAACATTTGTGGTAGCCACCTTGCTACATTAATTGAATTAGCAGATGTTAATTGCATTTTATCGGTAATTTCGGTATCTAGAAAGGCATTTTTCACCATATCTTGGCAATCGTCAAAAACACCATTAACTTCTAGCGCAGTAATGTTGTTACCTAAAGTAGTTAATTGTTTTTCTTGAATATCACTTACTTTTCCTTTAGGGTATAATATGACAACATTAACACCTTTAACACCTAGAAAACCATTTGCAACAGCTCCACCTGTATCACCCGAAGTAGCAACAAGTACTGTAACTTCATTATTATTGTTTTTGTTGAAGTGCTGAAGGCATCTAGCCATAAAACGAGCGCCAACATCTTTAAACGCCATAGTTGGACCATGAAATAATTCCAAAGAATAAATATTATCGTGAATATTAATAATAGGAAAATCAAATGATAGTGTTTCGTCTATAATTTGTTTTAAAATAGACTCTTCCATACCATCTACAAACTGATTGATGAGTTCAAAAGCTATCTCTGTATCGGAATAATTTTCAATAGTATTCCAAAACTCCAAAGATAATGCTGTGATTTTTTCAGGAAAAAACAAGCCTTTATCCGATGCAATACCTTGTATTACTGCGTCTTTAAACGAAGCTTTAATATCTTTATTTGTTAAACTGTAAAATTGCATAATTATATTTTTTGCACTAAAACCCCTTTATTATTTACTTGTGTGGTAAAAATATGGAAATCTATTGAAGTTGTCTTGTAAAATTGACTAATTTTTTGATTAATTTTTTTTGCACTTTCTTTTCCTTTACAAAGAGAGAAAATTGAAGGTCCAGAACCTGAAATACCACAGCCTAAACTTCCGTTTTTAATGGAAATAGCTTTTACATCATTAAAAAACGGAATTAATTTTGATCGATGTGGTTCAACAACAACATCAACTAGTGATTGGGATAGTAGTTCGTAATCATTTTCATATAAAGCACTCACCAAACTACCAACATTTGCCCATTGTTTAACAGCGTTTTTTAAAGGGATTTCGTTTGGTAAGACTGCTCTAGAATCAGCTGTCTTTATTTCAATTTGTGGATGTAAAATTACCATGTATAAATCATCAGGAGTTGGCAGTGATAATACTTGTAAAGGGTTTAGGTCTTTTACTAATGTAAAACCTCCTAAAATTGCAGGAGAAACATTATCAGCTATCGGACTTCCGCAGGCAATACGTTCGCCTTCCATAGCAAACTGAATCAATTCGTGCTTAGTAAACGGGTTTCCAAGTAAATGATTAATACCAACAACAGCACCAGCAGAACTCGAAGCAGAACTCCCAATACCGCTTCCTGGTTTAACCTTTTTAATTATTTCAATTTCAAAGCCAAAATCAATATCTGTTTTATTTAATAAAGCCATTGCAGCAACTCCTGCAGCATTTTTATTGACTTCAATTGGCAAGTTAAAACCTTCCATTTTAGTAATGATTATGCCTTTTTTAGTTGTTTTTTTGATAATCATTTCGTCACCAATATATGATAAACAAACACCAAGCACATCATAACCACAAGAAAGATTAGCTACAGTAGCAGGAGATAAAATTTTTATTTTGTCCATTATAAAGTAAAAAAGGTTTGAATTGGCGTTAAAAATAATTAAATTTTTTATATTAGCAACTTAAATCAACATTATGCGTACATTTTTAATAGGTTTTTTTTTAATTAGCCTAAATTTAAGCTTTTCACAAGAACATGCTTGGGTATATTTTACAGATAAACCTAATGAAACAACAGCAATGGCAAATCCATTATCCATGCTAACTCAAAGAGCATTGGATAGGCGTATTAGGCAAAATATAGCATTAGATTTTAAAGATGTGCCAATTTCGAGCACATATATTAATCAGATAATTGCTCAAAGTGGAATTGTTGTTAGTGCAAAATCAAAATGGCTAAATGGATTACATGTTTTTGGTTCAGAAACATCTATTACTGCACTTGAAACACTACCTTTTGTAGATTATGTAGAATTTGCTGATTCTAGTTTAAATGCAAGACCTGTGAATAATGGAACTGCAAATGAGCTAACAGAAAAATTTGATGTATTAACCAATTATAATTATGGCGGTTCTTTTAATCAATCAAATCAAATACGAGTTGATTATTTACATGAGCAAAATTTTACAGGTTCAACTATGCAAATTGCAGTTATTGACGCTGGTTTTCCTGGAGTTGATACCTTTAGCGTTTTTCAGCAATTACGAAATAATAATCAGATACTTGGAGGATATGATTTTGTTGCTAGAAGTACTAATTTTTATCAAGGTCATCGTCATGGAACTTCTGTATTGTCAACCATTGGAGGTTTTGTTGATAATGAATTGATTGGAACAGCGCCTGATGCTAGTTTTTATCTTTTTAGAACCGAAGATGCAATTCCTGAAACACCTTTAGAAGAAAGTTTATGGGTTGAAGCAGCTGAAAAATCAGATAGTTTAGGTGTTGATATAATCAATACATCATTAGGTTATAAGTTTTTTGACGAATCAAAATACAACCATTTTTATAATCAAATGGACGGGAATACAACCTTTATTTCTCGTGGAGCAAATATAGCTGCTGAACGTGGAATTATTGTTGTTGTTGCAGCAGGAAATGATGGAGTTTTGCCTTTCTATAAAATTGGATCTCCTGCCGATGCTACCAATGTTTTTACAATTGGAGCAGTAGATAGTAATGGCGCAATTGCAAATTTTAGTTCTTTTGGACCAAGTTTTGATAACAGAATAAAACCTGATGTTTGTGCAAAAGGTTCTCAAGCTACTGTTGTGGACGTTAACGGTAATGTGGCGACAGGTAATGGAACATCGTATGCTTCACCAATTATGACAGGAGCAATAGCTTGTTTGTGGCAGGCATATCCAAATAAAACGAATTATGAAATTATGCAAATGATTAGAGAGTCGGCTCATTTATTTGCCAATCCAACTGATCAGGAAGGTTATGGTATCCCTAATTTTGAAAATGCCTTTTTAGTAGCTGATTTGAATAGTTTTAATCTAGAAAATTTAAAGGTCTACCCAAACCCTGTAAAAGATATGTTATATTTTGAGTTTTTGAACAAAGATAAATCGTATAAAGTAAGTTTGTATAATATTTTAGGTAAAGAAGTGATAAAAAATAAAAATATTATTAATAAACGATTAGATTTTTCTAAAATTAATTCAGGTATTTACTTTGTAAAGATTAGTGATGGTACTAAATTTAAGGTTTTGAAAATTGTTAAGGAATAATTAATAATAGATGTTAAAGTTTATAGTAATGACTATCCCAGCTACCGCACAAATAACCATTAGTTGCTTCTATTGCATTGCGTATTGTTACAGGAAAGAAAAACTACTTTAGAAATAATTTTCAATACAAAATGAATAAAATAACCGAGCTATTCAATATAAAATACCCAATAATTCAAGCAGGAATGATTTGGGTTAGCGGCTATAAGTTGGCTTCGGCAGTAAGTAATGCTGGAGGTTTGGGTATTATTGGCGCAGGTTCTATGTATCCTGAAATATTACGAGAACATATTCAAAAATGTAAAAAAGCAACAAAAAAGCCATTTGCAGTGAATATACCTTTGTTTTATCCTGAATTAGAAAAAATTATTCCAATAATAATTGAAGAAGGAGTAAAGATAGTTTTTACATCTGCTGGGAATCCTAAATTATATACCAACCATTTTCAAGATAACGGAATTATTGTTGTACATGTAGTAAGTAGTGTGAAATTTGCATTAAAATCACAAGATGCAGGTGTTGATGCTATTGTTGCCGAAGGTTTTGAAGCAGGCGGACATAATGGTTATGAAGAAACTACTACCTTAACCTTAATCCCTATGGTGAAAAAAGCAATTGATATACCTTTGATTGCCGCAGGAGGAATTGCAACAGGAAGTACTATGTTAGCAACAATGGTTTTAGGTGCAGATGCGGTACAAATTGGAAGTAGGTTTGTTGCAAGTGAAGAATCATCGGCACATATAAACTTTAAAAACGAAGTAATTAAAGCTAAAGATGGGGATACATATTTAACATTAAAGGAATTGATTCCAGCAAGATTACTAAAAAATAAATTTTTTAATGACTTACAAGCCCTATATAAGCAAGATGCATCCGTAGCGGAAATAAAAGAATTACTTGGTAGAGCAAGAGCTAAAAAAGGTATGTTTGAAGGCGATTTAGACGAAGGAGAATTAGAAATAGGACAAATAGCAGGTTTAATAGATAAAATTATGCCTGCAAAAGAAATTGTTGATGAAATAATAAAGGACTATAATGCATTAATTCATAAATTTGCGGCACAGAAATTGTAATTAAGCATATGAATATTAATATGGCGAAATTAGACAGTTAGACAATAGGTATATACTTTACTTATAATAAATTATTGCTAAAAATCAAATCACTTTAATTATCTACCTGTTTAATAATATAATAAGCATCTTAAGAATAAAAAAATATGAAAAATAATTACCTAAGCAAAACCTTTATAACACTATTATTGTTAATAACAAGTATTACTTATGCGCAAAAATTAGAAAAAATAAAAGGAAGTAAAATGGTTACTTTAACCGAGGTTACTTTAGATTCTATTGTTTCTATAGAATTATATAAAGATATAGACTTAGTACTTAAACAAGGAGATACAGATAGACTTACAATTTATGCAGATGATAATTTACATGATGTAGTTGATATAGATTTGAATGGAGGAAAACTATCCTTATCCTTATTAAAAAGAATATCATCTAAAAAGAAATTTGAACTGACATTATACGCAAATAATTTATCTTTAATTATTTTAAATGATGATAGTACACTTACAAATACAGATTTTTACAAAGCAGAGAGCCTAAATATTGTGATGAATAATAAATCAGAATTAGAATGTCTTTTTGATGCAGATTTAATTGTTTATGAAGGGAATGATAGTAGTGATTCAGATTCGACCTTTAAAACACAAACAATAAATTATACTTTACAAGATAGGGCAGATGTAAAAGGAGTTTCAAATGCAGAAATAACCAAAATAAATTTAGATGGCAAAACTTCAATTACATTAAGTGGTAAAAGTAAAGAGACCTATATTACAGCAACAGGCTCGTCAGATATTAAGATTGAAGACATGTTGAGTGAAATTACAGAGATTGATGCGGAAGATAAAAGTACAGTTTATACCAATACGAGTGAAAATTTATCAATTTTAGCAAAAGATGGTTCGAAAATTAATATTTATGGAAAAGCCGAAATTGATTTAGTTGAGTTCAAAGGAAAAGCAGTTTTAAACAAAAAGGAGTAATACCAATTCTATTTCAAAATACGCATAAATTATTTATCTTTTCACGTTTTCCTGCACTTAAAATTTAAACCATAACTATTACTATGCTTGAAATTTGAAGATTGTAAAAAATAAAAATAGTTCAAATTTATTTAGCGTATTTTGAAATAGAATTGGTGTAAAATAGTTAGTTTAACTAGATTCAATAATCATTTCAAAAAAATCCCCAAGCGTAAAACCAGCATGTCTTATCTGTTGAGGTAAGATACTTTCGGTAGCTAAACCAGGTACAGTGTTGATTTCAATAAAATGAGGTTCACCATTAACAAAAATAAAATCGGATCTTGTCATGCCTTTCATATTTAATTTTTTATAAATTTTTATGGCAGCAGCATGAATTTTTGTTTGTTCGGTTTTACTTATTCTTGCAGGAGTAATCTCTTGAGATTTTCCAAGATACTTGGCTTCAAAATCAAAAAAATCATTTTCCGATACAATTTCGGTCATTCCTAAAACCTTCACTTCATCGTTAAATTGATAAACACCAACCGATACTTCGGTACCATCTAAAAAAGATTCGATTAATACTTCATTATCTTCAGCAAATGAAAAATCAATAGCTTTTTTTAAGTTGTCTTTAGTGTAAACTTTTGATACCCCAAAACTTGAACCTGCATTGTTGGCCTTGACAAAACAAGGGAATTTAATTTCATTGGCTATAAAATCAATATCAATGTTATCGGTTTTATTAAGATGGATAGATTTTGCAGCTTTAATACCAAATTGCCTTAGAACACTTATAGTATCATGTTTGTTAAAAGTCAATGCCATCTGATAAAAAGGAGCAGAAGTATGTTTTATATTTAATAAATCTAGGTATGCTACAAAAGGACCGTTTTCTCCTGGATTACCATGAATAACATTAAACACAACATCAAATACTATTTTTTTATTATTAATTGATAAGGAAAAATCACTTTTGTCAATTGGATACTCTTTTTCATCAATAATAGCAACCCATTTATTAATCAAAATATGTATAGGATAAATAGTATGTTTAGGGTTTTTGAGACTCTGAGCAACAATATTTCCGCTATTGAACGAAATATCAATTTCTTTAGAATAACCACCCATTACTACAGCAATATTTTTCGTCATACTAAGTTATATTAAAATATAGCTACAAACTTACAAAAAAAGCTAAGTTAAATGTATTATATTTGCTTTTTTGAAAATAAAAATTAAATCAGTATCACTTTATAATTAATTAAGAACTAAAATGAACAAATTAAAAGCGCTTTTTCGTAATCCGTTTGTGAGAGTAATATCAATAATACTAGGAATTATTATAGCATTAGTATTTGTATTAAAAATATGGTTAGGTTATTATACTAATCATGGTCAGAAAATTGCTGTGCCAGATTTATCTAAAATGACACTACTTAAAATGAAAGTAGCTTTGGAAGATGCAGATTTATCGTATAAAATTTTAGATACAATTAGTTATAATCCAGAATATCCACCTTTGACAGTTATTGAGCAAAATCCTGAATTTGGAGAATATGTAAAGCAAAATAGAAAAATATATATAAGATTAAATCCTTCGGGATATAGAAAAATTGCAATGCCAAAATTTTATGGTAAAACTAAACGACAATTTGAATTACAATTACGTAGTATTGGCTTTAAAATTGGTACGTTTTCATATGTTCCAGATAGAGGTAGAAACGTAGTTAGAGGTCTTACTTATAAGGGAAAAAAAATAAAAAAAGGAGATATGATTCCTAAAAACGCAACCATAAACCTAATTTTAGGCGATGGAAAAGGAGTTTCACCTACAGGTAATTAGAAAACAAAAATGAGTGATAAGAATACGGAGATAGAAGATAATGATTCACTTTATGAGCATTATAATTTTGTAGCAGCAATAGGTCAAGAGCCTTTGCGAGTAGATAAATTTTTAATGAATTTTATAGAGAATGCAACTCGAAATAAAATTCAAATAGCCATTAAAGCAGGAAGTGTTTTAGTTAATGATAATGTAGTAAAAGCTAATTATAAAGTAAAACCACATGATGAGGTTAAAGTAGTGCTAACACATCCGCCACATGAGAACTTATTGGTTGCCGAAGATTTACCAATTGATATTATTTATGAAGATGGTGATGTTATTGTAGTAAATAAAAAAGCAGGAATGGTAGTACATCCTGGTCATGGAAATTATAGTGGAACTTTAGTTAATGGTTTAATTCACCATGTAGAAAATTTACCAAATAATTCTAATGAACGTCCAGGTTTAGTTCATAGAATTGATAAGGATACTAGTGGGCTTTTAGTTGTAGCAAAGAATGAAAATGCCATGTCTAAATTAGCGTTACAATTCTTTAATAAAACAACCGAAAGACTGTATTATGCCTTAGTTTGGGGAAATGTATCCGAAGAAGAAGGTACTGTTACAGGTAATGTTGGACGTAGTCTTAAAAATAGGTTATTAATGTCCGTTTTTCCTGATGGAGAATTTGGAAAGCATGCCGTAACACATTATAAAGTAGTAGAGCGTTTTAGTTATGTAACCTTACTAGAGTGTAAGCTAGAAACAGGAAGAACACACCAAATTAGAGCGCACATGAGGTATATTGGTCATACCTTATTTAACGATTCTCGTTATGGAGGCGATCAAATACTTAAAGGAACAACTTTTACAAAATACAGACAATTTGTAGATAATTGTTTTAAAGTGATGCCAAGACAAGCCTTACATGCTAAAACCTTAGGATTTGTTCATCCTACAACTAATAAGCTAATGCAATTCAATACAGAATTACCAGCTGATTTCAAAGCGGCTATTGAAAAATGGCGAAATTATTCCGTACATTTAAAAGATTAAGTCATCTTGTATATACTATTTTCAATATTATGCGTTAATATTATAGCTTTGCTGATTTTTTTTTAATTAATGAATAAAATTACACCATATATTATTTTGTTTCTTGCGATAAATTCTTTTTCGCAAGTAGGAGGAGAGCATATTTATAATTTTTTAAATGTACCAACTTCGGCAAGAACAGCAGCACTTGGAGGCAAAGTGCTTACCATGTTGGACGATGTAAATCAACCGTTATGGAATCCTGCAATGATTAATCAGGAAATGGACAATCAATTAGGTGTTAATTATGTTAATTTTTTAGCAGATATTAATTACGGTTCTATAAATTTCGCACATATGTTCACTCGAAGAACAGGTACAATTCATGGTGGAATAACCTTTGTAGATTATGGAGAAATGATTGGAGCAGATACTAACGGAATCGAAACAGGTACATTTAAAGCAAGAGATATTGCTGTTTCTATTGGATATGCAAGACAAATACCTTGGGAAAATTTTTATGTTGGTGCAAACTTACGATGGATAAACCAAACGATTGAAAATTATTCGTCTCATGGAATTTCAGCTGATTTTGGAGTAGTTTTTTATAGTGATAGAAAGCCATTTATAATAACAGCAGTAGTTAGAAATATTGGTTATCAAATAACCCTTTTTGATGAAACTCGTGAAGAATTACCACTTCAGGTTGAAGTAGGGTTTTCATATCAATTACAAGATTTGCCGTTAAAGTGGTTTGTAACAGCAGAGAACTTACAACGATGGAAAATAGCAGTGCCAAACCCATCAAATAATGAAACAAGTATTGATGGCTCAACAACAACCGATAGTATTTCTTTTTTTGATACTGCAACAAGGCATTTAATTGTTGGAGGCGAATTGTTTTCGGATAAAAGTTTTAATTTACGTGTAGGATATAATTTTCGTAGAGCTAAAGAATTAAGATTGACCGAGGCGCGAACTTTTTCAGGTTTTACCTTTGGTTTTGGCGTGAAATTAGGTAAACGGATGAAATTTAATTATGCACATTCTAAATACCATCCAGTTTCCAATTCCAATACATTTAGTTTGCAATTTGACATGAATTAAAAACTACCGAAACTACTTTTGATACCAATTCAACATCAAAATACGCTAAATAAAATTGAAATGCAGGAAAACGTGAAAAGATAAATAATTTATAGCGAATTTTGATGTTGAATTGAATTGTGTTAAAATCCTAATTTATTTGCAATTATTTTCTTATCGTTACTTTGCAAAATAGGAAAACTTTAGGTGATTTTTTGAACCGAAGTTATCTAGTAATATACGACCGATACTCTTTATTGTAGGGTAAACCCGATTTAGCAATCGTAAAAACCATTTTTAATAATTTGTTAACGACTGCTATTAAAGCAGTTTTTTTGGTTTTTCCTTAGCTAATAAACGTTGATACAAATTTTTGTAGGATTTATTGTGTCTAGAAGCTTGTAAACTACACATTATAAAGTTAGATGAAATAAACTTTAAATACCAGTAAAAATAACAACTTTTTACGGCTTATCTCCAATTTATATTATTCCTTTGAATTTACTTAAACGCATAAAAAAACCGATTAAAATTAATTAATCGGGTTTTTTATAATATTATGGTTTAAATTATTTTTTAAACTTAGCATATTTAGCTTTAAACTTATCAATACGTCCTGCAGCATCAATTAATTTCACTTTACCAGTATAGTAAGGGTGAGAAGTTCTTGATATCTCTAGTTTTAATAATGGATATTCAACACCATCAACATCAATAGTTTCTTTAGTGTTTGCAGTTGAACGTGTTAAAAAAACATCTCCGTTAGACATGTCTTTAAAAGCAATCATTCTGTATTCTTCTGGATGTATACCTTTTTTCATTTTGTTTGTGTTTATGTAACGCTTTTTGACGTTACTAATTTTAAGTCTGCAAATTTAATACTTTTTATTTAAAGAGCAAGGTTTAATATTGCTATTTTTTGCAAAAGAACTACTTTTTTATAGCGTATTAGTTATTGGTTATTTGTGAAATGCTTATTTATAAGTGTTTTAACTAGCATTATAATTGATGAAATATTTTTATAATTTGCATTGTTAATAAAGATAAAATTGTATATTTGCAGCCTTAAAAATAACAAATTAAATTTAAACTTATGAATCATTACGAAACTGTTTTCATTTTAAATCCCGTTTTATCTGATACTCAGGTGAAGGAGACAGTAAAAAAATTCGAAGATTACTTAACTTCAAAAGGAGGGAAAGTAACGTACAAGGAAGATTGGGGCTTGAAAAAATTAGCTTACAATATCCAAAAGAAAAAAACTGGTTTTTACCACTTATTTGAATTCAATATTCCAGGTGAAGAAATTTCTGCTTTTGAATTAGAATTTAGAAGAGATGATAGCGTTATGCGTTATTTAACTGTGAAATTAGATAAACATGCTGCTGCTTGGGCTGAAAGAAGAAAAGTGAGAGTTAAAGAAAAAGCTGCTGCAAAAGCTGCTAAATCAACACCTAAAAAGAAATAAGATGGCAGAAAATACTACAATAGAACAACAAGCTAAAGGCGGAAATAAAAGTGAATTAAGATACTTAACGCCATTAGAAATTGACACTAAAGAGAGAAAAAAATATTGTCGTTTTAAACGTAATAATATTAAGTATATAGATTATAAAGATGCTGATTTTTTATTTTATTTAGTTAATGAGCAAGGTAAAATTTTACCAAGAAGGTTAACAGGAACATCATTAAAATATCAACGTAAAGTATCACAAGCTATTAAAAGAGCGCGTCATTTGGCATTAATGCCATTTATAGGTGATATGTTAAAATAATTAAATAAAGAAATTCACAGTATGGAAGTTATATTAAAACAAGATGTAGATAATTTAGGATTTAAAGATGATTTAGTTGAAGTGAAAAACGGATACGGTCGTAATTTTTTAATTCCTGAAGGACTTGCGCAATTAGCTACAGCTTCTGCTAAAAAAGTATTGGCAGAAAATTTAAAGCAAAGAGCTTTTAAAGAAAAGAAAGTTGTAGAAGACGCACAGAAAAAAACAAAAGCTTTAAGTGTTTTAGAAATTAAAATTAAAGCAAAAGTTGGTTCTGGAGATAAATTATTTGGTTCAATCAGTAATGCAGATGTATCTGAAGCGATTGATAAAGCAGGATTTGAAATTGACAAAAAGTTCATTACAATTCCAGGTAAATTGATAAAAAGAACAGGAAGCTATACTGCAAAAATAAGATTACATAGAGATGTAGTTATGGATTTTCCTTTTGATATCATAGGAGAAGCAAAACCAAAAAAGAAAAAGGCAGCAGCTCCTAAACCAGCTCCTGTAAAAGTTGAAGCTAAACAAGAAGAAGAGTAAAACTTTTTTATAGCAAATATAAAAGCGTAAACTATTATAGTTTACGCTTTTTTTATGTATTGTTTTTAGAATTAAAAAACTATCCAATATTCATCCAGAGACTTTGGTTTTTAGCAATACTTCTATAAGTAATATTGATGTTTTTATTTTGAGGTAATTCTAAATTTGGATCGTTTGTTAAGATGTATTTTGCAGTTTCCCTAGCTAATTTTAAGATATTTCCATCTTTAACAACATCGGCAATTTTAAGGTTTAAAATACCAGATTGTTGTGTACCCATAATATTTCCAGGACCTCTTATTTTTAAATCAACTTCGGCAATTTCAAAACCATTATTAGTTTTTACCATAGTTTCCAAGCGTAGTTTTGCTTCGGCACTTAATTTAAAGCTACTCATTAATATACAAAAACTTTGTTCTGCGCCACGACCAACACGTCCACGTAATTGATGTAATTGAGATAAGCCAAAACGCTCCGAGCTCTCAATGACCATAACACTAGCATTGGGAACATTTACTCCAACTTCAATAACCGTTGTAGCAACCATAATATGTGTTTCTCCTTTAGCGAAACGTTGCATTTCATACGCTTTAGCCTTAGGCTTCATTTTACCATGAACAATACTAATTTGATATTGTGGTTTAGGAAAATCACGAGAGATACTTTCAAAACCATCCATTAAATCTTTATAATCCATAGCTTCAGATTCTTGAATTAATGGATATACAATATATATTTGTCTGCCTTTAGCGATTTCATCTTTTAAAAATTTCCAAACAGCTAAGCGGTTTTTATCAAATCTATGAACCGTTTTGATTTCTTTTCTTCCAGGTGGTAATTCATCAATTACTGAAATATCTAAATCGCCGTAAATACTCATAGCCAATGTTCTAGGTATTGGAGTAGCAGTCATTACTAAAACATGCGGAGGTAGTTCGTTTTTTAACCACATTTTAGAGCGTTGTTTCACTCCAAATCGGTGTTGTTCATCAATTATAGCAATACCTAAATTATGAAAGGTTACTTTGTCTTCCAGAATAGCGTGTGTTCCGATAAGGATATTTATTTTTCCATTTTCTAAACCTTGATGAATTTCTCTTCTGTCTTTAGTTTTGGTAGAGCCTTGAAGCAAGGCTATGTTAATAGGTGTGTTTTTAAGTAATTCACTAACAGATTCAAAATGTTGATTTGCTAAAATAGAAGTAGGAGCAATTAAGGCGGCTTGAAAGCCGTTATCTATGGCAATTAGCATACTTAATAAGGCTACAATGGTTTTTCCAGATCCAACATCACCTTGTAATAGACGATTCATATGAGAGCCAGTGTTAAGGTCTTTTCTAATTTCTTTTAATACTCGTTTCTGTGCATTTGTAAGTTCAAAAGGTAAATTGTTATTGTAGAAATCATGAAAATTAGTGTCGATTTTTTCAAATTTATAACTCTTAAATTTTGTTTTATGGAGTAGATTTTTTCTAATAAGCTGTAGCTGAATAAAAAATAATTCTTCAAATTTTAAACGAAATTCTGCTTTGGCTAAAGTTTCTTGTGAACTAGGAAAATGAATATTAAACATGGCTTCATTTTTTGAAGCTAAGTTGAATTTACTTATAATTTCATTAGATAAAGTTTCTTGAAATTTACCTTTAACTTCTAAAAATAAACTTTGCATCATTTTTGAAACCACACGATTGCTTACATTTTTTTTTAAAAGTAATTCCGTTGATGGATACACGGCCTGCATGGCAGTTCGTAAGTTTTTTTTATAGTCGCTAACTAATTCTAATTCAGGATGTGTTATGCTAAATTTACCGTTGTAAACCGTTGTTTTTCCGTAACAAACATAAGGAGTGTTTGGCTTTAAACTGTCTTTTATCCACTTTAAACCTTGAAACCAGACTAATTCGATACTTCCAAATTCATCTTGAAATTGTGCTGTAAGGCGACTACCTCTTTTTTGTTTTACCTCTCTAATTGAAACAATTTTTCCAACAATTTGAACTTCACTATTGTTGTGGCTAAGTTGGTTTGTTTTAAAAAATTGTGTTTTGTCAATATATCTAAAAGGAAAAAAATTTGCTAAACCTGCATAAGTTTTTATACCCAATTCTTTTTGAAGTAAATTGGCTCTTGCAGCCCCAACAGATTTAAGATATGTAATAGGAGTATTCAGCTAAAATGTTTTTTACAAAGTTAGTATAATAAAGCTAATCTAACAACGTATATTATTCTTGGTTCTCTATAAAGTAGTCAAACCCTTTTTTGACCATTTCTACTAGGTATGTATTGTATTCTTTTTTACGATAATTCGTAACAGTTTGAATATCAACAATAGAATTAGTAAGAAATACACTGTCTGCTTTTTGTAAATCAAATGGGGAAATAGATGTTTCTTCAATAATAAATTCGCCATATTTTTCAATAGATTCTATCACCTTATTTCGCATAATGCCTTTAATACATCCATCAGTAATTGGAGGTGTAATAATTTTATTTTGAAAAATTAAAAAAACATTGGCATTAATGGTCTCAACTACTTTTTTATTTTGATTGATTAGAATACAGTTATCCAAATTATTTTCTTTAGCGTATATGCTAGCAACAACATTAAGCATTCTATTATTAGTTTTTATAGTACTTAATAGGTCAGCATTAATTAAATAATCCTTGTAAAGATCTATTGTGTAAACTTCTTTATTGTTATTGTTTAATTCGTTTATTTCTATTAAATAACTAACAGAATTTGTTTCAGGAGTATAAAAACCACCTGAATTTCTAAAAACAGTAAATTTAATTCGTGCGTTATTTGTATAGTTACTGGCTTTAATTGTTTTTAATATTTCTTCTTCAAAAAAAGTAAGCGTAAATGTTGCAGGAATTTCCATTCGCACCATTCGCATAGAGGCCATAAGTCTAAAATAATGGTCTTCTAAAAAGAGTATTTTGTTATTAACGAATTTTGAAGTGTCAAAAATAGAATCTCCGTATGAAAACCCTCTATTATTAAAAGGTAGATGGAAATCCTCTTTTTTTATTATAGTTCCATTATTATTTAGCATAAAATTTATGTTTTAATGAGAAAGGTTTAAAACAAGTAGGATGTAATATTAAATAAAAATGATATTAAGCTCCAATTTTATTTTTCAGATTTTCAATTTGATTAGCCCAAAACATTTTAGCTTCGTCTAAATCATCTTCTTCAGCAAAATCAGCAACCATTAAAGAAACGTCATTTGTAAGGGAATCAACAGCGATTCTAAATTCAAAGTAGTAATCTTCTTCTTCGTCTTGATCTTCAAACCAGCGATATTGTACTTTTTCTTCTTTATTAAATGTTTTTTGTGTAGCTTGTTCTTCGGAGCCGTCCCAAAAAAAAGTGTAAACTTCTCCTCTGGAATTTACATTATCGGCAAACCATTCACTTAATCCGTCTGGTGATGATAGGTAATGATGTAGAAAATTAGAAGATGCGTGTAATGGAAATTCTAATTCAAACTTAATTTTCTTTGACATATTTAATCATATTATTTGGCTGACAAGATATAAAATTAATTAAATTTAAAAAATGATTTTTGATTTATTTTTAAGGATTTATGCAGGACAAACTCATGTTTTTTTAACAACTGATAATCAGCACTTTATATTTTTCGGAAAAGTCAATTTTAAAATTGATAAAAAGTTAATCACTTGATAACTAATGAGTTTTAATTAAAAACTAAAGTATGAGTTTGCTCTGAGGATTTATGGCGTTGTCTAAAAAAATAAAATTTTTGGAGTAGATTCATAAATAAACTTGAAAAAAGTGTGTAACTTTGCACCTTATCAATTTTTTTAAGGAAATTTTAATATATGGCAGATAATAAAATAAAATCAGGAAAACAACTATATGCATATCAAGAAAATGCAATAGCAACTATTTTGAAAAAAATAGAAGATTCTCCTTCTGATTTTAATTTATTATATCAATTACCTACAGGAGGCGGAAAGACTGTTATTTTCTCGGAAATAGCTAGGAAATTTATTGAAAAATCAAAGAAAAAGGTTATTATTCTTACGCATAGAGTAGAGTTAGCCAATCAAACTTCTAATATGTTAACGGAGTTTAGTGTTAAAAATAAAATTATCAATAGCCAAATTCAAGAGCTACCTGATCAAGATGAATACATGTGCTTTGTCGCTATGGTGGAAACCTTGAACAATCGTTTGCAAGATGGTAAAATAGAATTAAGTGATATAGGCTTGGTAATTATTGATGAAGCTCATTATAATTCCTTTAGAAAATTATTTAAGTATTTTAACGAGTGTTTTATTTTAGGAGTTACAGCAACGCCTTTGAGCTCTAATATTGAGCTGCCAATGAAAGAAATTTATAACGAACTTCTTGTTGGGGAAACAATTACATCTTTAATTCAAAATGGCTTTTTAGCTAAGGTTAATGCTTACTCGTTTAATGTAGGTTTGAGTTCTTTAAAAATTGGCGCAAATGGAGATTATACTGTAAAATCATCCGAAGAATTGTACATTCAACAGAATATGCAATCACGATTGATAGAAGCTTATGAAAAGCATAGTAAGGGCAAGAAGACACTGATTTTTAATAATGGAATTAGGACTTCTTGGTATGTATATGATACATTTAAAGAAGAAGGTTATAATGTAAGAAATTTAGATAGTACAGTAGGTAAGCAAGAGCGTAAAGAAATTTTAGAATGGTTCAAAAAAACTCCTGATGCTATTTTAACATCTGTAGGTATTTTAACTACTGGTTTTGATGAACCAACAATTGAGACTATTATAATGAATAGAGCAACAAAATCGGTTGCTTTATATTTTCAAATGATTGGTCGTGGATCACGTGTGATACCAGGAAAAACAGATTTCACATTATTAGATTTAGGTAATAATGTAGCTCGTTTTGGAGAATGGACAGCAGATGTTAACTGGCAGCAAGTTTTTAAATCACCAAACTATTATTTAGAAAATATAACTGGAGATGATGAATTAGAACGTAATTTTGTTTACGAAATGCCAGAAGAAATTAGAGAAAAATTCGCTAAATCTGAATCGGTTGAATTTGATATCAAAAAAGAGTACAAAACAGTTACAAGTGCGGGATTTAAATCTAAAACAGTTTTAGAAAATTCAATTTCACAGCATGTTAAAATTTGTGTAGAAAACAGTGAAGATGTTTATGATGCATGGATTTTATCTAATTTTTTAAAGGATGATATTGCGTATAGAATTAAACAATATTCTTATTGTATTATTAAAAATACTAATAATTATATTAAATGGTTAGATGAGGATTATAAAAGACAACTTAGAGTTAAGATAGCTCAAGAGTTTGATTGATTGTCAAATGGCGCGTTGTGTTGTAGTTGGTGTTTAATAGAATAAAATTGATTATTTTCAAAATCCACAATTTTTATTAGGTGTTATGTTGTTTTCTTATTGAGTATATTGCTTGATAAAGGAGTCAAAATCTAGTGATGCATTATCTAAAAAACCTGTTAAATAATTCTCAGCAACAGTAGTATTTGAATGAATTTCAATATCTTTAATTTTTTTATAGAAAACACTTAGTTCTTTTTTTGCTTGTTCGGATGCTTTACTATAGTGAATGTAAATGTTTTCGATTTCATGTGTTTCTTCATTAACTTTAAAATCAATATTTATTTGCAACCAGTAATAGCTTCCTGATTTTGTAATGTTTTTTACAATACCAACAGTTCGTTTTTTTTGAAATAAATTATTCCATATATAATCAAAAACGAAGCTAGGCATATCAGGATGATTTAAGCAGCTTATATCTTTGCCTATTAATTCTTCTACCTCATATTCGCTAAGATTTGCAAGGTCAAAATTAAGATATATAATAGAACCAGTTCTATCAGCCTTTAAAATGAACTTAGTGTCAAGTTTAACTATTTTTTCTATGTTTGTAGGAGTTGGTTTAATCATTAAATATAGCTTTGTCCTTTTTATATTAAGATGAATAAATATATGTTAATAATATAATAATTAGTTAACTTCGATACATTTTTTCGTATAGATTGTCGAATTTTTTACGAATTTGATTTCTTTTTATTTTGAATGTTGGTGTAAGTAAGTTATTATCAACGGACCATGTTTCTTTGGTCAATTCAAATAATTTAATTTGCTCCCATTTTCCAAAATTCTCATTGTTTTTATCAACTTCTTTTTGAATTCGTTTAATAACTTTATCATTTGAAATAAGTTCTTTAATAGAATCTCCATAATTAATCTCTTTTCTCTTGCACCATTCTTTAACAAAGTTAAAATTAAGTTGGATAATTGCTGTTGGCATTTTTTCGCCTTCACCAAACACAACAATTTGTTCAATAAATAGAGATTGTTTTAGTTCGTTTTCTAATAAAACAGGTGAAACATATTTTCCTCCAGACGTTTTAAAAATTTCTTTTTTTCTACCAGTTATACGTAAAAAGCCATGTTTGTCTATTGCGCCTTTGTCGCCAGTATGAAAGTAATCATCAGTCATAACTTCAGCTGTTTTTTGTGGGTCTTTATAATACCCTAGCATAACATTTGGACCTTTGACTAGTATTTCATCATCATCGGCAATTTTAATTTCGACTTTGTCAATAACTTTTCCAACTGCACCTACACAAAAGCCATTATTTTTATATTCATTTACTGTTACAACGGGAGAGGTTTCGGTTAAACCATAGCCTTCCATAATTTGCATTTCGGCAGCACAAAAAACACGTGTAATTCTTGGTTGTAATGCAGCACTTCCAGAGACCATTGTGTGTAGATTACCGCCAAGAGCAGCTCTCCATTTACTAAAGATTAATTTTCTAGCAAGAGCTAATTTTCTTTCGTAAAACCAACCATTTTGACCGTAGGGCTCGTACTTTAAACCTATATCTACAGCCCAAAAGAATATTGTTTTCTTAACACCTTTTAAATCTGCCCCTTTAGCGATAATTCCATCGTATATCTTCTCTAATAACCTTGGCACAACACTCATTAGGCTAGGGTTTACTTCGTTAAGATTATCCTTAATTTTCTCAATAGATTCTGCAAAGTAAATTTTTGAGCTAGAGTAGATGTACAAGTAGTGTAACATTCTTTCAAAAATATGACAAACAGGAAGAAAACTTAATACAATTGAGTTTGTTTTTAAAGATGGCATACGTTTTTTACTAGCCAAAACATTACTTACAATATTTTTATGTGATAGCATAACGCCTTTTGGAGTTCCTGTGGTTCCTGAGGTATAAATTATAGTAGCTAAGTCATCTGTTTTAACAGCGTCTTTTAGTTTTTGCACTTCATTTTGATTAGAAGTGTCTTTTCCTAATTCATAAATATCATTCCAGTTTTTACATCCTTTAATAGTATCAAATGAATAGATTTCATTAAGAGATTTTACATTTGATTTTATGTTTTTTGCTTTTTCAAATAGGGTTTCATCAGATAAAAAACAATATGTTACTTCTGCATGATTAAAAATGTACTCGTATTCTTTTGATGATATAGTTGGGTAAATAGGAACATTTTGTGCGCCAATTTGTAAAATAGCAATGTCTAATAAATTCCATTCGGTTCTATTTACGCTTGAGATTACAGCTATTTTATCATTGGGCTTTACTCCAAGTCTTAGTAAGCCTCTACTGAGTTGATTTGCTTTATAAATAACTTCTTTAGTCGATATAGGTGTCCATTTTCCATCATACTTTGTTATAAAGGTACTATCTATTGGGTTATTGCTTAATTGATAATCGATGAAATCAAATAATCTAGTAATGTTTTTAGACATGCTTTTTTGTTTTAATTGATTGCAATTTACTAAAAAAAAACATGATTCATATAAAATATATTTTGTTTTTTGACTATAATTATTTAACAAGGTATAATTCAGCTTAGTTAATGCTATTTGCGATAGTATTTTAGTAAATGTTAAAGATGTTTGTGTATATTTGTAATATAATATAACTTTTTTGAAAACTAAAAAAATGAAAAAAATATTTTTAATAGTGTCAATGATTGTGTTGATTACAAGCTGTCAATGTGAACAAAAAACAAAGACAATAGAAGGTCATTGGAAGGTGGAAAATTTAGACACTAAAATTAAAATTTACAAAGTTAATGACCAATTAATCATGCAGCTTGGTGCAAATAACACTCCTAGTACAAAGCATAAATTTAAGTTGACAGAAGATGGAGTTTTTATTATTGAGGATAATAAAAATTCTTTAAAATTACAATTTTTCAAAGATAATGATATGATTTTTTACAATGGTAAAAAATGGTTTAGAGTAGATTGGAGCTTGGTTAATTAAAGTTTATTGTAAGATCGAAAGTCCTCTTTGATATAAAATTTCAAAGAATTATTTTTTATTGAAAAATAAACGATAATAAAATTTAGGCTTTGTAAGTAATTTCTTTTTCTCAATGTCTTCCATTGTGCCAATTAGAAAGTTGCGTAACTCGGCATTATTATTTGCTTTTTTTACAAGAAAATTAAATAATTTAGGAAACCTACATAGGTTTTGAAGGCTTTTACTTACGGTGAATTCCTTCCCCATTAATCTGTAAATTTCTTTATCATAAGCCGAATTTTGTTTAGCAGAAAAATTTGTTAATTTAAAGCACTTGTCAATATGAATTGCAGCAACACGTCCACTTCTAATAGCATTACCAATTCCTTCACCGCTAAATGGGTCAATTAAACTAGCAGCATCGCCAAGTAGTAGAAATCGATTACCTGAAATTCTCTTTTTCGGATTTCCTAAAGGTAAACCAAAACCTTTAATGTTTTCCATGGCTTTTGCATTTTTGAAACGCTCTTTAAATTGAGGATGGTTGTTAATTATATCCACAAGTTCCTTCTTTAAATTAATGCCTCTTTTTGAAACATATTTTGAAAGCATACCAATACCAACATTTGCTTGATTATTAGGTAATGGGAAAATCCATAAATAACCTGGGAGAATTTTTTTTAAAAAATGGAGTTCAATATAATTTTCATTATTGAAACCTGTTACATTTTCATAGTACATACGTAAACCAGCACTGTAATGATTGTTATTGATTTTGTTATTGAGTAGTTTTTTAGCTACAAATGATTGTGCTCCGTCAGCACCAATAATAATATTTGTGTCTATGGTTGTTCCCTCTTTTTTATCATTAATAAAAGAGATATTCACGTTTTTATTAGTGGTGTTTATTGCTTTTGTTTTTGCGTTTTCAAAAATAGTAATATTTTTAAATGCTTTTAACTCATTAAATAGAAAATTATCAAAATCTATGCGTTTTGAGACATAGGCAACTCGTTCTTTACCTTTATAATTAAATGGAATATCAAAGCTTTGATGGTTTGGGGCAATAATTTTTACGCCATGTGTTTCAATTTTTTGAGCAAATTTCTTGAATTTCTCAGCTAATTTATCACTAATTAATGATAGTTGATTTATAACATCTAGGCTTAAAGCATCTCCACAAATTTTATCTCTTGGAAAAGTTTTTTTTTCAATTAAAGCAATGCTATAATTTTTCTTTGCCAATTGCATAGCACATATTATTCCAGCAGGACCAGCGCCAACAATTACAATATCATATTTAACTGAGTTTGTCAAAGCTGCGTTTTTTTTGAATGAAGTATTGTGTTATTATATTGGTAGTATGGTAATATGCTTTAATTTTATACTTGGTGTTGTTTCTTTTATTGAGTGTTTTGAATAGTTGTGAATACATACTAAAATGTGCTTTTATTATTGCGAAAGTGTGTAGTGGTTTTAGTTCGACTAAAAATTTAATTCCAGAAATCCCATCTAAAAATAATCTTAAAAAAACAATTATAAAAACCTTGTTTTTAGGAAGGTTTTTAATGAGCATTAACAAGTTGTTTCTAAAGTTCAAGTAGGTTTTAAAAGTGCTCCCTTGGTTTAAAGTTGCGCCTCCAACATGAAATACAGTGCTGTTGCCATTATATTTAACGGTATAGCCTAAGTTTTTTGCTCGCCAGCATAGATCAATTTCTTCTTGGTGTGCAAAGAAATCATTATCAAAACCATTGAGTTCTTTAAATATCTTTGAGCGAATAAATAAACAAGCTCCAGATGCCCAAAATATTTCAGCTTCATTATTATATTGTTCGTTGTCTTTTTCTATAGTATTAAAAATTCGACCTCTACAAAACGGGTAACCAAAATTATCTATAAAACCTCCAGCAGCTCCTGCATATTCAAATTTGTTTTTGTCTTTATAATCTAAAATTTTTGGCTGAATTATAGCTGTGTTTTTTTCGGACTTAAAAGTTTTAATTATTGGTTCTAACCAGTTTTTAGTTACTTCAATATCGGAATTAACTAGCGCAAAAACATCAGCTTTTACATGCTCTAAGGCAATATTATAACCTTGAGCAAAGCCAAAATTATTTTTATTATCAATTATTTTCACAGTATTAAAATTCTCTTTAATAAATGCAATAGAGTTATCGGTAGAGCCATTATCCGCTATGTAAATATCAGTATCAGAAGCTGAATACTTAATGACGCATGGTAGAAATTTATTTAATAGATCTTTACCATTCCAATTTAAAATAACAACGGCTATTTTCATATTTGTCATTTTTATTTTAGTATTTGTGTTGCAATTTATTAAAAAAAAAAGACTGTCAAAACTGACAGCCTTTTTATATGATTTTAAAAGAATTATAATTTGCGTTTTGCTTTCTCTAATTTAGTTTTAGCATCGTTAATTTTTTCTTGTTGCTTCATCATATCTTCTTTTTTATCTATAATGTCATTTGGAGATAATTTTCCTTTCAATTCTAGTCTTTTAAATTTACTTTGCATTTTAGATAGCTTGTTTTCTTCTTTCTCTACTTTATCAATAGCTTTATTTACTTTTGCTTTTAATTTTTCTAATTTTTTAGCTTCTTTCTCTGCTTTTCTCTTTGCTTTTTCAGCTTTCTTAATCTCT
>CAYOFS010000007.1:26721-34030 GCA_964403095.1 uncultured Flavobacteriaceae bacterium
TTTTTTAGCTTCTTTCTCTGCTTTTCTCTTTGCTTTTTCAGCTTTCTTAATCTCTTTTTCGGCTTTTTTACGAGCGTCTTTTTCAGCTTTAAGCTTTCTTTTTAATTCTTTTTCTTCTCTTTTGCGTTCTTTTTCAGCTCTTTTGATTGCATTTTTTTCTGCTTTTAATTTTCTGCTCGTTTCTTTTTCTTGAGATTTTAATTTTTTATCTTCTGCTTTTAATTGTTTCTCTTTTATTTTTTGTTCGTTTTTAGCTAGTTTTAAAGTTTCTTTACGATCTTTTTCAGCTCTTTTAACTTCTTTTTCCGTTTTTTTAACTTCTTTTTCGGCTACTTTTTCTGATTTAGCACGTTTTTTGTCTAATTCCGCTTGTTGTCTTTTTAATTTATTTTCTCTACTAACAAGTTTATCTTCTTTTGAAACAACAGCTATACCATTAAGCTTATTAGATTTTTCTTTAGTTAATTTTTCACGTTCTGCTTTTCTTTTAGCTTGTTCAGCTCTTCTTTTGGCGCTTCTTTCTTTACGTATTTTTTGCATTTCAGGGTCTGGAGTAACCATACCTTTAAAGCTTACTCTTTCTCTTGCCTTAACAGTGTTGCAAGAAATAGAAATTGTTTTACTCTGTCTGTTTGGCTTGTTACGAGAGTTAAATACTACATGAAAAGTACTTGTTTCTCCAGGTTTAATTGGTTCTTTTTTCCAGTTACTTGGTACTGTACAACCACAAGAGCCTTTAATTTTTGTAATGATTAAGTCTGTTTTACCTGTGTTGGTAAACTTGTAGTCAAATTCAACTTTCTCTCCTTCTTTAATTGTTCCAAAATCGTAAACAGTTTTTTCAAATGTCATTATTGGAGCAGTGTCAGGGTTTGTTGCTGGTTGAACTTGTGCTTGCATATTAAATGCAATTACACCTATAAATAAGCTTAATACTAATTTAATTTTTTTCATTGTTAATTTTTTAATGTTATACGTTTTTTTAGTTTACAAGTTTAATGCCAAATGCAAAAAAATATAAATACAAATTTAATAGATTTAATTATATGTAAGTAAAATTTATTCATTTATTTTTGTGAGATGTTTAGTAAAGAAGAATCAGAAAAATTAAGAGTTTTGTTTTGGACAAGCTTTGGGAAGTCTTTTCCTAGAAAATGGCTTTTGTATAATACTAAAATTAAAGGCTTTGCGTTTAAATTTGCTGCGGATAGAAAAAAAGCCTTAGTATGTTTAGATATTGACATGAAAAGTGAAGATTTACGCCTTAATTACTATAATAAAATACTATCCTTAAAAAACATTTTAAAAAACGAGTATTTAAAAGACATAATTATTGATGATGATTATATTTTAGAAAATGGCAAGTCAATTGTTAGAATTTACACCAAACTATCTAATAAATTTAGTATTCATAATAAAAATTCTTGGCAAGTTGCATTTGAGTTTTTTGTTGAAAACATGAACACTTTCGAATTGTTTTATTATGAATATGAAGATTTTATAAAGAGTTAAAGTTCTGTTTTATAATTGTGTTTGTAAAACCGAATATAACCACAAAAAAAACACCAATAAAACGCCAAGTTAATCAAGTTTTTTTAGAAGTAAATTTGGTGGTAGTTTTTAAAGTGTTTTTATTTCATTTGTCTAGTCATAAAATGAATTGTAGATTCGATTCACTGGATTTGGAATAAAATTTAATAGACCTATAATAAATGGAATAAAATGATGGTATTCTCATTGCATTTTTTATTTTTGTGAAAATTTAAAATTTAGTCAATGAGTAAAAAAGATTTTTATAAAAATCTAAGAACAAAGTTAGAAGAGACTACAACGTTTCCAACTAGATACATGTTTAAATTTATCACTCCAAACAATGATGATAAAATAGCTTTAATTGAAGCGATGTTTAATCACATAGGAGCAGTAATTACAACAAAGGCGTCTAAAACTAATAAATATAAGAGTTTAACAATATTGGTTACTATGAATTCCGTTGACCAGATTATTAATAAATATGAAGAAGTAGACACTATTGAAGGTGTTATTTCTTTGTGATTTTTTTAACAGCATTTAATTAAAATTAAAATAAATTTGAAACCTTAATATAATAGATGTTTTTATCTATTTTCATTAAAAATAATATTTAAAAATTATGATCAAAAAAATAATATACATTTTATTAATAGGAACTTTTTTTCAAGCAAATGCTCAAAAGTGTAATAAAAAGGATAAAGTATTATTAACCATTGAAAATAAAGATGTATGCTCATCGGAATTTTTAAGAGTTTATAATAAAAATAAAGATGCTGTAAGTCAAGAAAACAAGAAGAATATCACTGAATATTTAGAATTGTTTATCAATTATAAATTAAAATTAAAAGATGCTCATGAAATGAAGTTAGATACTGTAAAAACGTATTTAAACGAATTCAATAAATACAAAGAGCAACTTATAGAGCCTTATTTAAAAGATAGAGAAGTATCTGATTTTTTAGTTAAAGAAGCTTATGATAGGCATAAAAAAGAAGTAAAAGCCAGTCATATATTAATTTTAGTAAAGCCTAATGCAGCAGTAAAAGACACGTTAAAAGCATACAATAAAGCTTTAGAAGCTCGTAAACTTATATTAGAAGGTAAAGATTTTTCAGAGGTAGCAAAAAAATATTCAGAAGATCCATCAGCAAAGACTAATGGAGGCGATTTAGGGTATTTCTCCGCTTTTTCAATGGTTTATCCCTTTGAATCAGCAGCGTTTAATACACCTATTAACGAAACATCAATGCCTTTTAGAACACGTTTTGGCTATCACATTGTTAAAGTTTTAGATAAAAGAGAATCTAAAGGAGAAATTAAAGTTGCTCATATAATGATACGTGATAAAAAAGATGATAAATTATATGCAAAAAAGCAAATTGAAGATATCTATAATAAGTTTAGGCAAGGAGAGAGTTTTGAAGCTTTGGCAAAAAAACATTCCGATGATAAATCAAGTGCAGTTAAAGGAGGCGTAATTCGTAAATTTTCACAAAGTAAAATGATTCAGCCTTTTGCCGATATTTCATTTACATTAGAAAATGAAAATGATGTATCAAAACCATTTCAAACTAAATTTGGTTGGCATATTGTAAAGCTAATAGAAAAATATCCAATTAAATCTTTCGAAAAAATGAAAGAAAGCTTAACTCAAAAAGTAGAAAAAGGAGAACGCTCTATTTTAATAGGTAAATCAATAGCAACCAAATTAAAGAAAAAATACAACTATAAATTTGATAATGACTTATATCAGCAGTTTTTAACACAAGACAAAACGGAAACAAAAGAAAATAACGTAAGCTCGCTAGATAATAAAACGGTTCTATCAATAGAAAATAAAACATATACAATAGCTGATTTAAGCAATTATTTATCAAGTGAAAAAGAAAAAAATTACACCGATTTCATTGATGATAAAATAACAGATTATTATAAAAATAATTTAGAGTTCGAGAATAAAGAATTCGCTGCTACTTTACAAGAATATAGAGACGGATTGTTGCTTTTCGATTTGTTACAAAATAAAATTTGGACAAAAGCAGAGAAAGATACAATTGGTTTACAAAACTTTTTTGAGAAGAATGCAGCTAAATACAATTGGAAAAAAAGAGTAGTGGCAGATATAGCTTCGTGTACAAAAAAAGATAAAGCAGAGCTAGTTCAAAAATACATGAGTAAAGGTAAAACCGTTGAGCAAATTAAAGAACTAGTTAATGAAGGCGCAACAGTACATGTGTTATTTCACTCAGGAAGATACGAAATAAACTCTAATAAATTACCAAATAATTTTGTAGTTCAAAAAGGAGTAAATGTGTATAAAGAAGACGATAACCATTTTGCCGTAGTTAATGTAAGCGAAGTTTTAAAAAGTGCACCAAAAGAACTAAAAGATGTAAAAGGAAAAGTGATAAGCAATTATCAAGACCATCTAGAAAAGCAATGGATTAAAAAACTGAGAGCTAAGTATGATGTGAAAATAAATAAAAAAGTATTAAAAAAGCTGGTAAAAAAGAATAGCTAATTGCAATGTTTAAAAAAGTATTATACCTTTTAGTAGTATTAAACCTAGTATCTTGTTCTTATTTTAAAAAGAAGACAATAGATACAAGAAAAGTTATAGCTAAAGTGGATACAACCTTTTTATATAAAGAAGACTTATTAGCTTTATTACCTCAAAACTATAGTGAAAAAGATAGCGTAATATTAGCTAATAGTATTGTCAACTCATGGGCAAAAAAACAATTATTGCTTAAAAATGCAAAACTAAACCTCAGAAAAGAAATAAAAGAAATTAATGAATTAGTAAAAAAATATAAAGAAGACTTGCTTATCAATAAATATAGAGAAGCAGTTGTAATGCAAAATTTGGATACGGACATAAGTCAAAATGAAATAGATTCGTTTTATGTTAAAAACAATGAAATATTAAAATTGAATGAAGATTTATTAATGTTGAAGTTTATCCATGCAGATAAAAATATAATGGATAGATCTAAAATTGAAAAACTATTCAAATCAGATAAAAAAGAAGATATTGAAACTTTGATAGAAAAAGAAATGGAATTCAAATCATATTATTTCAACGATTCTATTTGGATAAAATATACTGATGTACTTCAGAAAATACCTTTGTTAGAGAAGAAAGATTTAAAAAATAAAAAACCAATTATAAAAGAAGATTCACTTGATTTTTACATAATAAAAATTAATAAAGTCTTAAGAAGAAACAGTATTTCGCCCAAAAGTTATGTTCTGCCTATGGTAAAACAAATGATACTGCATACCAGAAAACTAGAATTATTAAAAGAAATTGAAAGAACATTATTAAATGACGCAAATAAAAATGGAGAATATGAAATTTATAAATAAAGTAATAATTTTTTCAGCACTTATCAGTACATTATATACTGTAGCTCAAGAGAAAGTTAAAATTGATGGCGTTGCTGCTGTTGTAGGTAAGAATATAGTATTATATTCCGAAGTAAAAGCAGCAAAGAAGCAAGTTGAAAAAGATGAAAGTACCAAAAGCAAATATACAGAGTGTAATATTATTGAAAAAATACTTAATGATAAATTATTAGCACATCACGCAGTAATTGATAGTTTGCCTGTTGATGAAGCACAAATTAACAGTGAAGTAGAAAGAAAAATCAGCTATTTTACACAGCAATTAGGCTCAAAAGAAAAATTACTTGATTTTTTTGGTTTTAATAGTCTAATCGATATAAAAAAAGAACTATTTAATGTAGAAAAAGAAGGGCAATTAGCAAGAAAAATGCAACAAAAAATTGCCGCAGGTATTGACGTAACTCCAGAAGAAGTTACAAGCTATTTTAAAAGTTTAGAGAAAGAAGATGCTGTGCCAGAATTTGGAATCGAAGTAGAAGTAGGGCAAATTGTATTAGAAGCAACAGCAGATGAAAAAGCAGAACAAGGCTTGATTAATAAGCTTAATAAAATTAAAAATGATGTTGAAAAAGGTGGCTCTAGTTTTAGAATGAAAGCTATTTTGTATTCTCAAGATCCATCTGTAACAAGAGGTAAAGAAGGTGAAGGAAAAGGAGGTTCTTATACCATTACTAAGCAATCAGGGTTTGTGAAAGAATTTAAAGATGCAGCTTTTAGCCTTGAAGAAGGTGAAATATCCGAGCCATTTAAAAGCCAATTTGGATACCATATATTAATCGTAGAAAAAATTAGAGGGAAAGAACGTGATGTGCGACATATCTTATTACAGACTGAAATATCAGACGAGGCATTAACTAAAGTGAAAGATTCATTAATAGTAATTAAGAATGATATTTTAACAAATAAAATTACTTTTGAAGAAGCAGTACTTAAACATTCATCAGATAAAAAGACAAATAAAAATTATGGATTACTGATAAATCCGCAACAAAACGATACTTTCTTTGACTTGACCAATATGCCTCCAGAAATATACGCTAGAATTAGTGAATTAAAAGAAGGTGAATTGTCCGATGTTTTTTATGATGAAACAAGAGAAGGTAAAAAAATGTATAAAATAATGCTTGTTAAAAGTAAAATACCTGCTCATAAAGCAAATATAGATAAAGATTACGTTAAAATTAAACAATTAGCATTACACAAAAAACGTAGTGAATTAGTAAAAGAATGGACAGACGATAAAATTAAAGAGACGTATGTAAAAATTCATAACCAATATAAAAATTGTACATTTGAATATAATTGGATAAAGAAATAGTACAAATAATTAACTAAACTTAATTGATTAAGAAGTATGTCAGACGTAACAGCAATAAAAAATTTAGTATCTAGCTATAAAACTTTAAAAAAAGAAATAGCCAAAGTAATTATAGGGCAAGAAGACGCTATTGATCATGTGATTATTTCCATTTTATGTGGAGGACATTCATTGTTAATTGGTGTTCCAGGATTGGCAAAAACATTATTAGTTAATTCTGTTTCAGAAGCTTTAGGTTTGAATTTTAAACGAATTCAATTTACGCCAGATTTAATGCCTTCGGATATTGTTGGAAGTGAAATTTTAGATGAAAATAGAAAGTTTAAATTTTTAAAAGGACCAATATTTTCTAATATTATTTTAGCCGATGAAATTAATAGAACTCCACCAAAAACACAGGCTGCTTTATTAGAAGCAATGCAAGAGAAAACAGTAACCGTTGCAGGACATTCTTATGAGTTAGCAAAACCATTTTTTGTGTTGGCAACTCAAAATCCAATCGAGCAAGAAGGAACATATCCTTTGCCCGAAGCACAGTTGGATCGTTTTATGTTTTCTGTGTTTTTAGACTATCCATCTTTCAAAGAAGAAGTCGCAGTTGTAAAGGCAACTACAGCAACAAATAAAGCATCTATTAATTCGGTACTTACTGCAAACGAAATATTAGAATTTCAACAATTAATAAGACGTATTCCTGTAGCTGATAATGTTATTGAATATGCCGTTGGTTTAGTTGCTAAAACGAGACCAAATAGTGATGCAGCAACCGATATGGTAAAACAATATATAGATTGGGGCGCAGGACCAAGAGCTTCGCAAAATTTAATATTAGGAGCAAAAGCACATGCGGCTATACATGGTAAATTCTCACCTGATATTGAAGATGTTCAAGCAGTTGCATACGGTATCTTAAGACACAGAATAGTAAGAAATTATAAAGCTGATGCCGAAGGAGTAACCGAAGAAATCATTATTAAAAGCCTATTCTAACTATATTAATTTTAAAGTTGGCAAAATTACTGACTTATGAAAAATCTAGAAAAAGTTATT